>NZ_JBWKCC010000013.1:0-49744 GCF_056436655.1 Streptomyces sp. NPDC043427
CGGGGTGTCGATGACGCGGCTTTCGCCGAAGTCCTTCTGCAGGCCGTCGGTGACGCGGAAGACGCCACCGAGTTTGCCGACGTCCTCGCCCATGATGAGGACCTTGGGGTCGGCCTCCAGGGCACGGCGCAGCGACTCGTTGATCGCCTTGGCCATGGCCATGTTTTTGACGGTCTCAGCCATTTCAGTGACCCCCCTCTACGTCCGCGAACGAAGCCTGGTAGGCGGCGAACTGCGCACGCTCCTCGTCGACGAGCGCGTGCCCGTCCGCGTACACGTTCTCGAAGATGGCGAAGTGGTCCGGGTCCGGCATGGCACGGACCGCTTCGCGCACTCGTTTGCCCAACGCTTCGCTCTCCGCCTCCAGTTCCTCGAAGAATCCCTCGTTCGCGTGGTTTGAGGCCTCGAGGTAGCGGCGCAGCCGCAGGATCGGGTCCTTCGCCTCCCAGGCCGCCCGCTCGTCGTCGTGGCGGTAGCGGGTGGGGTCGTCGGAGGTGGTGTGGGCGCCCATGCGGTACGTGTACGCCTCGACCAGCGTCGGTCCCTCACCGGCGCGGGCCCGCTCCAGGGCCCACTTCGTCACCGCGAGGCAGGCCAGGACGTCGTTGCCGTCCACGCGGACGCCCGGGAAGCCGTAGCCCTGGGCGCGCTGGTAGAGCGGGACGCGGGTCTGCTTCTCGGTGGGCTCGGAGATCGCCCACTGGTTGTTCTGGCAGAAGAAGACGACCGGGGCGTTGTAGACCGCGGAGAAGGTGAAGGACTCCGCGACGTCGCCCTGGCTGGAGGCGCCGTCGCCGAAGTAGGCGATGACCGCCGAGTCCGCGCCGTCCTTGGCGACGCCCATGGCGTAGCCCGTCGCGTGCAGCGTCTGGGAGCCGATGACGATCGTGTACAGCTGGAAGTTGTTGCTGTTGGGGTCCCAGCCGCCGTTGTTCACGCCGCGGAACATGCCGAGGAGGTTCGTCGGGTCGACGCCGCGGCACCAGGCGACGCCGTGCTCACGGTAGGTCGGGAAGACGTAGTCGTCGTCGCGCAGGGCCCGGCCGGAGCCGATCTGGGCGGCCTCCTGGCCGAGCAGCGAGGCCCACAGGCCCAGCTCGCCCTGGCGCTGCAGGGCGGTGGCCTCGGCGTCGAAGCGCCGGGTGAGCACCATGTCGCGGTACAGGCCGCGGAGGTCTTCGGGGGTGAAGCCGTCGACGTACGTGTCGTAGTCGGCGTTCTTGACGCGCTCGCCCTCGGGCGTCAGCAGTTGCACGAGCTCGGGGTCGGCGCCCTGCTGGGCTGCGGTTCCCTTCTTGGCGGTCGTGCGGGTGGTGCGCTTGGTACCGGTGGTGCCGGCTGCTTTGGCACCGGCGGTGCCGGCCTTGCTCCCGGCGCTGCGTCGCGGTGTGCGCGCGGCAGTGCTCTCCACGGTCACGTGTGCTCCTCCGTCGGTCCGGCCCCCGGGATTGCCGGGATCCAGTGCGGCTCACCTGTTTCCGACACCCGTTGCACGGGGTGGGTGCCACTCGGCCGGGAACAGGCGTGACAGGTGCCCCGGCGAGCGCCCTGCATCCATCACGTTACCCAGTGCTTCACATTTCTGTGAAACCCCTCCTGACCTGCGTTTTTGATTGGATCTCCAAGTATTTTTACTTGGAAATCCGAGTACTTCGCAGATGCCCGGAGAAGCCGCTGGTCACGGCTCTGGTCACCGCCTGACAGGGGGCCGGAACACCGGCACGTTATCCCGGTCACCCCGGCGACGGGAAGACTTCATGAACGACTCTTTCGGCCGCAGAGGAGGAGAAATCGGGAGCTTTGTTCTCCGCGTCTTTCGGCCAGCAGGGGAGAAGCACCTGCTTCGGCGCAACGCACACGCGCGTGGAGCCCCATCGAGGCTCCACGCGCGTGTGTGTCGACTGATGATCGGCTCGGCCTCGGCCTCAGCCGCCCAGGCCTCCGCTTCCGACGCCGGTCGTCGTGCCGCCGTTCTCCGTGCCACCGTCGTCCGCGGGGGGCGTCTCCGGGTCGCTCGGCGGGGTCTGCGACTGGGTCGCCGGGTTCGACGGCGGCGTGGGGCTCGGCACGTCCGACGGCACGTCGCTCGGCTGGCCGCTGGGCGACGGGGACTGCGTGTAGGACGGGCGGGGCGACGGCGAGTAGTACGAGCCGGAGCCCGAACCGGTGTCGTCGCCCGAGGTGTCCTCGTCGCTCGGCTCTTCGCTCACCGATTCGCTCGGCGACTTGGACGGCTCTTTCTCCTTGGTCGTCTGGCTCTGGGTCGGCGACTTCGTGGTCTCGCCGCCGCCCTTGCCCGAACCGCCGTTGTTCAGCGCCAGCGCCACGCCCGCCGCGACGGCGATCACCGCGAGAACGGCAAGAATCCACAGCTTGCCGCGGCCGCTGCCCCGGTTGCCGTGCCCCTCGAAGCCGCCGTCGTCACCGCCGCCGTACCCGGTGGGCAGGATCGGCTGCGGGATCTGCGTGGTGCCGGAGGCGTCGCCGGGGTGCGGCATCACCGAGGTGCTCGCGAAGCCCCCGGCCGGGGTCTGCCGGCCGCCGTGCGACGTGACGGGGCCGGTGTCCCAGGTGCCGGTGTGGCCGCCCTGGTCGTACAGCATCTGCAGCCCGTACTGGACCAGCCCGCGCATCTCCTCGGCGGTCTGGAAGCGGTCGTCCGGCTCCTTGGCGAGAGAGCGCATGACAAGTCCGTCGAGCTCCGGCGGGCACGCGCCCTCCGAGGTCTGGGACGGGGGCACCGGGATGTCCTGGACGTGCTGGTAGACCACCGACAGCGGGGTCTCGCCGGTGAACGGCGGACGCAGCGCGAGCAGTTCGTACAGCAGGCAGCCCGTCGCGTACAGGTCGGAGCGGTGGTCGACGGCCTTGCCGAGGGCCTGCTCGGGGGAGAGGTACTGCGGGGTGCCCATGACCATGCCGGTCTGCGTCATCGTCGTGGACGCGCCGTGCAGGGCGCGGGCGATGCCGAAGTCCATCACCTTGACGGCGCCGTTGTGCGTGATGATGACGTTGGCCGGCTTGATGTCGCGGTGCACGATGCCGTGCTGGTGCGAGTAGGCCAGCGCCTCCAGGACACCCGAGACGATGATCAGGGCCTGCTCCGGGCCGGGGGCCTCGGCGTTCAGCAGCAGGTCACGGATGGTGCGGCCCTCGACCAGCTCCATCACGATGTACGGCACGGACTGGCCGCCCACGACGTCCTCGCCGGAGTCGTACACGGCGACGATCGCGTGGTGGTTGAGGCCCGCCACCGACTGTGCCTCGCGTGTGAAGCGGGCCTTGGACACGGGGTCCTCGGCGAGGTCGGCCCGCAGGAGCTTCACGGCCACGGTGCGTCCGAGGCGTACGTCCTCGGCCGCGAACACCTCGGCCATGCCGCCCCGGCCGAGTCTGCCGGTCAACCTGTACCGGCCGTCCCCGACAAGCCCGCCGTTACCCCACAGCTCAGGCGCGTCTGACATACCGCCGCCAGCCGCCTCGGGGTCGGACGGGCCCTGAGCGCGCTGCTGCTGTGCCATCAGTCCTCGCCGTCGTTTCTGCCCGCGGTACGCGCGGTGTTGTTACGGTCTCCGTCGGCCACGCTACAGCCTCCGCGCAAGCCTCCGGTTCGGGAAGACCCCGGCGACCGGTCCGAGACAGACCGGCCATGAAACCGTTAGCAGGCGCTGTCGTGCAAATTCTGTGTACCGGGCGTAGGTCCGCTGTAACGCTTGCGCGACGCTTCTTTCGCGTACGGTCACGGAACGGGCACCGAGCTTGACGTGTCAGTGCCCTGGGGCAGACTTGGCCGGGAATGGCGCATTCGATCAACGACAATCGCCGGCGCCGAAGGCCAATGGGGGACGCGAGAACATGAGCCAGGACGCCGCACAGGGCCGGTACGCGGGGCGGTCACTCGCCGGCGGCCGCTATCAGTTGCGCGACTTGCTCGGCGAGGGCGGCATGGCCTCGGTGCATCTCGCCTACGACTCGGTGCTCGACCGCCAGGTCGCGATCAAGACACTCCACACCGAGCTGGGCCGCGAACAGGCCTTCCGCGAGCGCTTCCGCCGCGAGGCCCAGGCCGTGGCCAAGCTCACGCACACGAACATCGTCTCGGTCTTCGACACCGGCGAGGACGACGTCGACGGCATGACGATGCCGTACATCGTCATGGAGTACGTCGAGGGCCGCCCCCTCGGCTCGGTGCTCGACGAGGACGTGCGGCAGTTCGGCGCGATGCCCGCCGACAAGGCGCTGAAGATCACCGCTGATGTGCTCGCCGCGCTGGAGATCAGCCACGAGATGGGGCTGGTGCACCGCGACATCAAGCCCGGCAACGTGATGATGACCAAGCGTGGCGTCGTCAAGGTGATGGACTTCGGCATCGCCCGCGCCATGCAGTCGGGCGTCACGTCGATGACACAGACCGGCATGGTCGTCGGCACCCCGCAGTACCTCTCGCCGGAGCAGGCCCTCGGCCGGGGCGTGGACGCACGCAGCGACCTGTACTCCGTCGGCATCATGCTCTTCCAACTGGTCACCGGGCGGCTGCCGTTCGACGCGGACTCCCCGCTGGCGATCGCGTACGCGCACGTGCAGGAGGAGCCGGTGGCCTCCTCGTCGATCAACCGGGCGTTGCCGCCGGCCGTGGACGCGCTCATCACCCGCGCGCTGAAGAAGAACCCGAACGAGCGCTTCCCGACCGCCGTGTCCATGCGCGACGAGTGCCTGCGCGTGGCGGCCTCCTTCCAGCCGGCCCCGCCGAGCATCGTCCCGGGCGCCCCCACGCAGAGCGGCGCGGGCGTCGGCTCCGCGGTGTTCCCGCCGGTCGACCAGGCAGCCCCGGCGCCCCAGGGGAACGTCCAGACGCCGTACCAGCCCGCCCCGACGCCGAACCCGTACGGCGCTCCGACGCCCTCCCCGGCGTACGGCTATCCGCAGCAGGGCGGCTACCAGACGCCCACACCGTCGCCGTACGGGCCGCAGACTCCCTCGCCGTACAACATCACCCCGCAGACCGTGGCCGGGTCGCCCTCCGGCTCCGGCGGTGGCTCGGGGTCCGGCGGGCGCAAGAGCAACCGGCCGGTCATCATCGGCTCGGTCGTGGTGGCCGTCCTCGCGGTCGGCGGTCTGATCGCCGCTCTGGCGCTGAACGGGGGCAGCGGCAAAGAGGAAGCGGGCGGGGACAACAGCGCGAGCCCCACGACGTCGGCGACGAAGGCGGCGGGCTACCGCCCGCCGGACACGTCGAAGTCGATCGACTCGACGGAGTGCAGCGAGCCGCAGGAGTCGTACAACGACCCGGACAAGATCCAGATCCCGGACTTCAAGTTCAAGTACATCCAGTCGGTCAAGGAGTGCGCCCAGGCGGCGGGCTGGAAGCTGTCGCTCAAGGACGTCGACGAGAACACCTACGGCGACGGCTCGGTCATGGAGCAGTTCCCGCCCGCCGGGACCGACGTCGACCCGAAGGACATGCCGGACATCGTGCTTAACGTGTCCACGGGCAACCCGCCCTCCTGACGAACAGCACGCGAAAGGGCCCGGCGTCGGTCGCCGGGCCCTTCATGTATGTGGAGTCGTCCAGAGCGTGTTGCGAACGTCCCGTCATCCGCCGAAGGGCGGGCGGGACTTTCGCACCTAGAGGTACGGCCCGCCCGAACGGCCGCCCGCGCGCGGGTCGTCGCCGCCCTCGTGGGAGGCGCCCGGCGGGAGGGCACGGCGCATCGACTCCAGCTGTGCGCGCGCGGCCATCTGCTGGGCGAACAGGGTGGTCTGGATGCCGTGGAACAGACCCTCCAGCCAGCCGACCAACTGGGCCTGTGCGATCCGCAGTTCGGCGTCGCTCGGGGTCGCCTCGTCCGTGAACGGCAGGGAGAGCCGCTCCAGCTCCTCGACCAGCTCCGGCGCCAGACCGTCCTCCAGCTCCTTGACCGAGCTGGCGTGGATCTCCTTGAGCCGGACCCGGCTGGCCTCGTCCAGGGGAGCCACGCGCACCTCTTCGAGGAGCTGCTTGATCATGCTGCCGATCCGCATGACCTTGGCCGGCTGCTCGACCTGCTCCGTCACGGGGATCTCGCGGGAGTCCTCGTCTGCGTCGATGCCGCCGAGTGCCATGCCGTCCTGGCCTACGACCAGGATCCGCTGGGCGTTCTCCGGCGATCTTTCGTTCCTCGGCATCTCCATGCCGCCATTCTCTCGCACGCCTACACCTCACCACCGTGGTGCCCCCGGTGAAGGGTGATCCACCATTTCCGTTCGGCGCAGTCCGGAGTGCCCTGATTACTGAGTGATGCCAGGCTTGTGCCGTCTTTCTCTTGACGACTGGACACCGGGAGGGGGTCACGGGCGTGACTCCATGGCGACGGGGGTTGTGCGTGGTGGGGGTGGTTTTCCTGCTGCTGCAGGGAGGTCCGTCGTACGCCAGCGTCTCTTCGTACGACACCCCGTCCGCGCCCCCCTCCGCCCCGGACCGGGCCGGGAGCCGGGCCGGGGAGGGGAAGGTACGGCCGGGGCGGAGTGTCGAAGAGAGCGACGAGAACGACGAGGACGAGTCCGTCGGTTCGGACGTCGGCGAGGAGGACCCTCCTCCCCCGGCCGAGCCGCCCGGCGAGGCCGGGCTCGTGCCTTCCGAGGCACCGGGGGCCGACTCCACCGAGGAGCAGCCCGTCGGACGGGTGCTGCGGATCCTGCCCCTCGGCAGCGGACTGCTCCTGATCGGCCTCGGCCTCGGCCTCGCCTTCCTCGCCCTGCGGCTGCGCCGCGTCTAGAGTCCTTGGGCCGCGTCGTCTCCAGAGCCCGGCCTGGGGCCGCGTCGTCTCCAGAGCCCGGCCTGGGACCGTGTCGTCTCCAGAGCCCGGCCCGTGGCCGTGTCGTCTCTAGAGCCCGGCCTGGGGCGTGACCAGCAGCACCTTGCCGACGTGGCTGCTCTCCTCCACGACCTGGTGGGCGGTGGCCGCGTCGCTCATCGGGATCTCACGGTCGATGACCGGGCGGACGTGGCCGTCGGCGAGGAGAGGCCAGACGTGCTCGCGCACAGCCGTGACGATGGCCGCCTTCTCGCCGAGCGAGCGGCGCCGCAGCGAGGTCGCGCTGATCGCGGCGCCCTTGCTGAGCAGCGCGCCGATGTTCAGCTCGGCCTTGACGCCGCCCTGCAGGCCGATGACCGCGAGCCGGCCGTTGACGGCGAGGGCACGGATGTTGCGCTCGAGATACTTGGCGCCCATGTTGTCGAGGATGACGTCGGCACCGGCGCCGTCCGTGGCCTGCTCGATCTCGGCGACGAAGTCCTGCTCGCGGTAGTTGATCAGGATTTCCGCGCCGAGCCCGGCGCAGTACTCCAGCTTGTCCTTGGAACCCGCCGTGACGGCGACCTTCGCGCCGACGGCCGTGGCCAGCTGGATCGCCATGGTGCCGATGCCGCTGGAGCCGCCGTGCACGAGCACGGTCTCGCCAGGGCGGAGGTGGGAGATCATGAAGACGTTCGACCAGACCGTGCAGACCACCTCCGGCAGCGCCGCGGCCTCCTTCAGGCCGACGCCCTCGGGCACGGGCAGCAGCTGCCCGGCGGGGACGGCGACCCGCTCGGCGTAACCGCCGCCCGCGAGCAGCGCGCACACCTCGTCACCGACGGCCCAGCCGGACACACCGGGACCGATCGCGGCGATGCGGCCCGAGCACTCCAGGCCGGGATACACGGACGCGCCGGGCGGCGGGTTGTAGTAGCCCTGCCGCTGCATGATGTCGGCCCGGTTGACGGCGCTGGCCACCACCTCGACCAGAACCTCGCCCTCCCCGGGCACCGGATCGGCCACCTCGTCCCACACCATCGCCTCGGGTCCACCGGGTTCGGGAATCGTGATCGCATACATGAGAAGGACGCTACCCGTCATGCGTCGAAGGGCCTCCTCCGGAAATTCCACGTGCGATCACCGATGAGTCCGCGGGACGGTGAAGGTCTTTCCCTGCGTCACCCCTGTACGCGGAAGGACAGCTCACCATGAGCCAGCACACGTCAGGCCTGGCCATCGAGACCGCGGGACTGGTCAAGACGTTCGGCGAGACGCGGGCCGTCGACGGAGTCGACCTGGCCGTGCCCACCGGCACGGTCTACGGCGTCCTCGGCCCGAACGGCGCCGGCAAGACCACCACCGTGAAGATGCTCGCCACACTGCTCAGGCCCGACGGCGGCGAGGCCCATGTCTTCGGGCACGACGTCGTACGGGACGCCGACGCCGTGCGCTCCCGGGTGAGCCTCACCGGGCAGTACGCGTCCGTGGACGAGGACCTCACCGGCACCGAGAACCTCGTCCTGCTCGGCCGGCTGCTCGGTCACCACAAGAAGGCCGCCAGGGAGCGCTCCGGGCAGCTGCTGGAGGCCTTCGGGCTCACGGACGCGGCGGGAAAGCAGGTCAAGCACTACTCGGGCGGCATGCGGCGCCGCATCGACATCGCCGCGTCCATCCTCAACACTCCCGACCTGCTCTTCCTCGACGAGCCGACCACCGGTCTCGACCCGCGCAGCCGCAATCAGGTGTGGGACATCGTGCGGGCCGTGGTCGCGCAGGGGACCACCGTGCTGCTGACCACGCAGTACCTGGACGAGGCCGACCAGCTGGCGTCCCGGATCGCGGTCATCGACCACGGCAGGGTGATCGCCGAGGGCACCAAGGGCGAACTGAAGGCGTCCGTCGGCGCCGGATCCGTCCATCTACGGCTGCGCGATCCGGCGCAACGGGCGGAGGCCGAGCGAGTGCTGCGCCTGGCGCTGGACGCGGACGTGCAGCCGGAGCCCGATCCGGTGGCGCTGACGGCCCGGCTCGGCGCGGCGGCGAGCGAAAAGGCCGCCGAGCAGGCCGCGCGGGCCCTCGGAGAACTGGCCCGCGCCGGCATCACCGTCGACAACTTCTCGCTGGGCCAGCCCAGCCTGGACGAGGTCTTCCTCGCCCTCACCGGACACGACACGCGCGACGCGAAGGACGAGGTGGCGGCATGAGCACCGCGACGACGACCGACACCCAGGACCTCGCCCCCGTCAGCACCGAGTCGCTGACCGCCCTGCTCGTCGCCAAGGAACGGCCGCCGCGGCCCAGCGCGTGGTCCGCCTCCCTGACCTTCGGCTGGCGGGCCGTGCTCAAGATCAAACACGTACCGGAGCAGCTCTTCGACGTCACCGCCTTCCCGATCATGATGGTGCTGATGTACACGTACCTGTTCGGTGGGGCGCTGGCCGGCTCGCCGAAGGAGTACATCCAGTTCCTGCTGCCCGGCATCCTCGTGATGTCGGTCGTGATGATCACGATGTACACCGGCGTCTCGGTCAACACGGACATCGAGAAGGGCGTCTTCGACCGCTTCCGCTCGCTGCCGATCTGGCGTCCGGCCACGATGGTCGGCTATCTGCTCGGCGACGCCCTGCGCTACGCCATCGCGTCCGTCGTCATGCTCACCGTCGGCATGATCCTCGGCTACCGGCCCGACGGCGGGGTCGCGGGTGTGGTCGCGGGGATCGCCCTGCTGATCGTCTTCTCGTTCGCGTTCTCGTGGATCTGGACGATGTTCGGACTGCTGCTGCGCACCGAGAAGTCGGTGATGGGCGTCAGCATGATGGTGATCTTCCCGCTCACCTTCCTCTCCAACGTCTTCGTCGACCCCCGCACCATGCCGGGCTGGCTGCAGGCGTTCGTCAACAACAGCCCGGTCACCCATCTGGCGTCCGCGGTGCGCGAGTTGATGGGGGGCGACTGGCCGACCGACGAGATCGCCTGGTCGCTGGGGTGGGCGGGCCTGTTCGTGCTCGTCTTCGGACCGGTCACGATGCGGCTGTACAACCGCAAGTAGCGCTCAGTGCCGCTCGTCCCGCCGGGCGGACGGCGACACTCGCACGATCGTGATGACCCGGTCCGTCAACTCCAGCACCCCGATGGCCGGATCGTCGTAGCCCAGCACCCGGTGTCCGCGTACGACGCTGACGACCAGGTCGTCCGTCTCGCGCGGACTCAGGCCCGTCTCCGCCTTGGTGACGGGCCGTTCGACGATGTCGAGCCCGCTGCCCTGGCTCATGAGGTCCTCCATGACCGCGCCCGCGGCGGGGCTGAGCACGGACAGCCCCAGCAGGCGGCCGGCCGCGCCGGCACTCGTGATGACCTCGTCGGCGCCCGACTGCTTCAGCAGCGGCGCGTTCTCCTCCTCACGGACCGCCGCCACGATGGTCGCGCCTCGGTTGAGCTGGCGGGCGGTCAGCGTCACCAGCACCGCGGTGTCGTCGCGCTGGGTCGCGATGATGATCTTTCTCGCCCGTTGCACCTCGGCCCGCCGCAGGACATCGCTGCGCGTCGCGTCCCCGACCACGCCCTCGAAGCCCTCGGCCCTCGCCGTCTCGATCGCCTTCGTGCTGGGGTCGATGACGACGACCTGTTCCTTCCGCAGGCCCACCGCACAGACGGTCCGGATCGCGGACCGTCCTTTCGTGCCGAAGCCGACGACGACGGTGTGGTCGCGCAAGGGAGGCCTCCCGTGTTCTCGACGCGTCCCCGGCCCGGGAACGTGTTGCTGTTATGAGCGGGTGCGCCCCGTCCGCAACCATGGTGCCCACGGTTCGGATCACCACCACAGGGGGCACGCGATGCGGGACGACGAGCAACAGCCTTCCAGGGCGAGGAGATTGCCGCTCCTCCGGTCCCTCTGGTACGGCTCCCGCAGAGAGGCCCGCGACGAGCAGGAGGCCAGCCACTTCATCACGATGCCGGCACGCACCGGCATCCCCCCGCTCCAACAGGTCCTGCGCCGCCTGGCCCTGGCCCTGCTGGTTCTGGCGCTCACCACGCTGCTCGTCTACGTCGACCACGAAGGCTACCGGGACAGTTCCGACAACTCCGTCGACCTCCTCGACTCGGCGTACTACGCCACCGTCACGCTCTCCACCACCGGCTATGGCGACATCACCCCGGTGAGCGACGCCGCCCGGCTCACCAACATCCTCGTCATCACACCGCTGCGCGTGCTGTTCCTGATCATCCTGGTCGGCACCACCCTCGAGGTCCTCACCGAGCGCACCCGTCAGCAGGTCCGCATCCACCGCTGGCGCGGCCGCACCCGCAACCACGTCGTGGTCGTCGGATACGGAACCAAGGGGCGCCACGCCGTGGAGACGTTGATCGGACAGGGCATCCCCAAGGACCGGATCGTCGTCGTGGACGCGCAGCGCAAGGCGGCGCAGGTGGCCGGCGACGACGGGATGGTGTCGGTGACCGGGGACGCCACCCGCTCGGAGACGCTGCTGAAGGCCGAGGTGCAGAGCGCCTCCCGGGTGATCGTCGCACCGCAACGCGACGACACGGCGGCTCTGGTCACGCTGACCGCCCGCCAGCTGAACCGACGAGCCACGATCGTCGCCGCCGCTCGCGAGGACGAGAACGTCCCGCTGCTCAAGCAGAGCGGCGCGGACACCGTCGTCACCAGCTCCAGCTCCGCCGGCCGCCTGCTGGGTGTCTCCATGGTCAGCCCGGCCGTGGCCAGGACCCTCGAAGACCTTATGACCCTCGGCAGCGGCCTCGACCTCATCGAACGTCCTGTGACGAGCGAGGAGGTGGGGCGAACGCCCCGCGCCTGCGCGGATCTGGTCGTGGCCGTCGTGCGGGACCGGCAGGTGCTGAACTTCGCCGATCCGAAGCTGTCCGAGCTCCGTCGGGGAGACCGTGTGATCACGGTGAGCCGCCCCCGGGCGACTGCCGAGTAGAGAGGCGGCGGATGCGAGGTTTCACGTGAAACAGGGCAGATGGTGTTTCACGTGAAACACACGCCGATTCCGGCGCTCGCCCAGGGCAGGTCGAGCAGTTCCGCCTCCTGACCGGGCCGGGCGCCGCCCGGTGGTACGACCGCGAGGGCGTCGGCCGCCGCGATGCCACGCAACATGGCCGGACCGTTGTAGTGCAGCGGCACGGCACGGTCGCCGCGCAGCACGACGGGGATGAGCCGGGTGTCGTACGGGTGACCGTGCGCCGCGTCCTGGAGCGGCAGGGTGTACGGCTCCGGGGCGGGCCGTGCCGCGAGGGTGCGCAGCAGGGGTTCGGCGAGCGTGAGCAGGCCGGAGACGGCCGCGAGGGGATTTCCGGGCAGGCCGACGAGGTGCTGGTCCTCCCTGGTGCGGGCCAGCAGCATGGGGTGGCCGGGGCGTACCGTGACGCCGTCCACCAGGAGTTCGGCGCCGATGCGGCGCAGGGTCGGGTGGACGTGGTCGACGGGGCCCGCCGCGGTGCCGCCCGTGGTGACGATCAGGTCGGCGTCGCTGCTGGTGATCGCCTTGTGCAGCGCCTTCGCGTCGTCGCTGATCCGGCGTACGGCGGTGACCTCGGCACCCAGCGCACGGAGCCAGGGAGGAAGCATCGGGCCGAGTGCGTCCCTGATCAGGCCGTCGTGCGGCAGCCCTTCGGTGAGCAGCTCGTCGCCCAGGACCATGACCTCGACCCGGGGCCGGGGAACGGCCGCGACGGTGTCGTACCCGGCGGCCGCGGCGAGGCCGAGGACGGCCGGGGTCACCAGGGTGCCGACCGGGAGCAGCTGGTCACCGTTGCGGCACTCCTGGCCGCGCGGGCGGATGTCCTGGCCGTGCCCCAGTGTGGGCGTTCTTCCCGCTCGGCCGGAGTCCTGGGGGAGGGCCGCGTGCAGTCGGCCCTTGTCGTCGGTGCGGCCGTGCTCGCTGCGCAACACCGCGGTGGTGTCCGGGGGGATGCGGGCGCCGGTGGCGATACGGACGGCCTCGCCGTCGGCGAGAGACTCGGGGGCGGCGTGCCCGGCAAGGACGCCCTCCTCGCGGACGTCCCAGGGGCCGGGCCCCGCGACCGCCCAGCCGTCCATCGCGGAGGTGTCGAAGGAGGGGAGGTCGGTGAGGGCGGTCAGAGGGGCGGCCAGCACCAGGCCGAGGGCGTCGGCGAGGGGCACGGAGACAGGGGTGCGGCGGCGGGCGGCGGCCTGGGCGGCCCGCGCGGCGATCGCCTGGGCCTCGGGCCAGGGGGTGGCCTTGTGGTGGGCGTCCGGACGGTGGGAGGAGCGTGGGGTGGTGGGCTCGGACGCGGGACCTTGGTCGCCGGGGGTCCGCGACGGCCTGTGGTCACCGGGGGCCCGTGTGGGGCCCTGGCCGCCGTGTGCCGGGGGGGAGCCGTGGTCTCCGTAGGCCCGAGCGGGGCCGTTGGCTTCGTTCACGAGGGCGAGCACCTCCTCGACGTCGAGGTCCTCGGCGTCCTGCCCGCCCTGGATGCCGGGGGCGGTCATCCGGCGTCCGGGCGGGCGTCCGGGGTGGCGTCGGGGGCCAGGTCGGGCTGGGCCTCGGTTGTCGCGTCGGGCTTGGTCTCGGTGTCCTCGTCGGCCCAGCGCACCGCCAGTGCCGCGGCCTTGCGGGCGGCGTCGGCGACGGCCTCGGGGCCGCCCTGGGCCTGCGCGGCCGCGTAGCCGACAAGGAAGGTGGTCAGCGGCGCCGCGGGGCGTGCCACACCGTGGGCGGCGTCTCGGGCGAGGTCGAGCAGGACGCCGGTGTCGACGTCGAGGTCGATGCCCAGTTCGTCCTTGACTGCGGAAATCCATTCATCCAACACGTGACCATGCTCCCTGATACGTGCCCTGGCGGTGGCGATGTCGTCCCAGGTGTCGCAGTCGAAGGCGGCGACGGGGTCGGGGACGCGCGTGAGATCGAGTCCTGCGGTCAGCCGGCGCAGGGGCAGCCCGGTGAGCCCGCCGGGCTCGTCGGTGAGGGCCGCGAGTCTGCGGCGCAGCGCGGGCACTCGGTACGCGGCCACGAGCGGCTGGTCGCGGCCGTCGGCGTCGGCGACGAGCACGCCGTCGGCGTCGTCGGCCCGCAGCGTGGTCAGCAGCCGCCGTACCGTGCCGTCCCCGAGGAAGGGCAGGTCGGCGGAGAGGACGACGACGTGGTCCGCCGTGGTCTGGTGCAGTCCGGCGGCGAGGGCGGCGACCGGCCCCGCGCCGGGTGGGTCCTCGCGGGCCCAGCGCACGGGCCGCACGGTGGGCCGGGGGTCGGCGACGACGACGGTCGTGCGCGCGCCGGCGCAGGCCGTGAGCACCCGGTCGAGCAGCGCGCGGCCGCCCACCCGGACCCCGGGCTTGTCCGCCCCGCCGAGCCGCCGGGCCCCGCCACCGGCGAGCACGACGGCGTCATAACCGTGGCGGTCGTCGGTGCCGGGAGCACCGGGAGGCTCGTGCGAGGTCATCCCTCGAGTATGAACTCAAAGGCTGCGCAGCAGTACCGCCGGTTGTTCCACGCAGTCCGCCACGTACCGCAGGAAGCCGCCCGCCGTGCCGCCGTCGCACACCCGGTGGTCGAAGGTGAGGGAGAGCTGCACGACCTGGCGTACCGCCAGTTCCCCTTCGTGCACCCATGGTTTGGGGACGATGCGGCCGACGCCGAGCATGGCCGCCTCGGGGTGGTTGATGATCGGGGTGGAGCCGTCGACGCCGAACACGCCGTAGTTGTTGAGCGTGAAGGTGCCGCCGGTCAGTTCGGCGGGCGTGAGTGTGCCCCCGCGGGCGGCCTCGGTCAGCCGCGCGAACTCCGCGGTGAGCGCCTCGGCGTCTCGCGCGTGCGCGTCCCGTACGACGGGGACGACGAGCCCCCGTTCTGTCTGCGCGGCGAAGCCGAGGTGGACGTGGTCGAGCCGGACGACCTCCCTGGCCTCGGTGTCGACGGTGGAGTTGAGTTCGGGGAACCGGGCGAGGGCCGCCGTGCAGATCCGGGCGAGGAGCGCGAGCAGGGAGATCTTCGGCCCGCCCGTCGCGTTCATGGCCGTCCGCGCCCGCATGAGCTCCGTGGCGTCGGCGTCCACCCAGCAGGTGGCGTCGGGGATCTCACGACGGCTGCGGGAGAGCTTGTCGGCGACGGCGCCCCGGACGCCCTTGAGGGGGATGCGGGTGCCGGCCGCGGGGGCGGTCGACGGCTGGGGTGCGGTCACCTGGGTGGGTGCGGCCGCTGCGCGCAGGGCCTGCTCCACGTCCGCGCGCAGGATCAGCCCGTCGGGTCCGGAGCCGGCGAGCGCCCTCAGGTCCAGCCCGTTCTCGCGGGCGAGCCGCCGCACTAGCGGAGAGATGACGGGCACGGGGGCGTCTGCGCCGAGCAGCGGGGGCGCCGTCGAAAGGGCCGGCACCGTCGGTACCTCCTGCGCCGTCGGGGCCGCCTGCGCCGTCGGGGCAAGCTGCGTCGTCGGTCGTACCCGGCGCCTGCGGGCGGGGGCCTCCGAGGTGCCGTAGCCCACCAGCACGTTCCCCGAGCCCTTGCTCGACTCCCCCGCGTCCCCGCCGGAGGCCGACGGGCCCACCGCCACCGTCAGAAGGGGCGCCCCGACGGGCAGTTCCGTGCCCTCCTCGCCGAAGCGGGCGGTGACCACGCCGCCGTAGGGGCAGGGCACCTCGACCATCGCCTTGGCCGTCTCGACCTCGACGACCGGCTGGTCGACGGCGACGACGTCGCCGACCTGGACCAGCCAGCGGACGATCTCCGCCTCGGTGAGCCCCTCACCGAGGTCGGGGAGCTTGAACTCCAGCACCTGTGCCATCAGCTCTCGGCCTCCCACTGCAGGCGCGCCACGGCGTCCAGGATCCGGTCGACGCCGGGCAGGTGGTGGCGCTCCAGCATCGGCGGCGGGTACGGGATGTCGAACCCGGCCACGCGCAGCACCGGCGCCTCCAGGTGGTGGAAGCAGCGCTCGGTGACCCGGGCGGCGATCTCCCCGCCCGGCCCGCCGTACCCTCCCGACTCGTGGACGACCACGGCGCGTCCGGTGCGCCGGACCGAGGCGCAGACGGTCTCGTCGTCGAAGGGCACCAGCGAGCGCAGGTCGACGACTTCGAGGTCCCAGCCCTCGGCCTGGGCCGCCTCCGCGGCTTCGAGGCAGACGGGCAGCGACGGGCCGTAGGTGATGAGCGTGGCGCTGCGGCCCGGGCGGCGCACGACCGCGCGGCCGATCGGTTCGACCGTCTGTGGGTCGTCCGGGTTCCAGGTGTCCTTCGACCAGTACAGGCGCTTGGGCTCCAGGAAGACGACCGGGTCGTCGGAGGCGATGGCTGCGCGCAGCAGGCCGTAGGCGTCGGCGACGGTGGCGGGCGTGACCACGTGGAGTCCCGGGGTCGCCATGTAGTACGCCTCGGAGGAGTCGCTGTGGTGCTCGACGCCGCCGATGCCGCCGCCGTAGGGGACGCGGACGGTGATCGGCAGCGGCATGGTGCCGCGCGTGCGGTTACGCATCCGGGAGACGTGGCTGATGAGCTGCTCGAACGCGGGGTAGGCGAACGCGTCGAACTGCATCTCCACGACCGGCCGGAGGCCGTACATCGCCATGCCGACGGCCGTACCGAGGATGCCCGCCTCAGCCAGTGGCGTGTCCGTGCAGCGGTCCTCGCCGAACTCCTTGGCGAGGCCGTCGGTGACCCGGAAGACGCCGCCGAGGGTGCCGACGTCCTCGCCCATCACGTGGACGGTCGGGTCGGCCGCCATGGCGTCGCGCATCGCGCGCGTGAGGGCCTGCGCCATGGTGGCGGGCTTGACGGCGACGGTGGTCATCAGTGGGTCCCTTCCTGCTCCGCCTCGAGCTCGGCACGCAAATGCGACTGCTGTTCACGCAGCTGCGGGGTGGGCTCGGCGTACACGTGGGCGAACAGGTCCATGGGGTCGAGCACCGGGTCCTTGTTCATGCGTTCGCGCAGGTCGGCGGCCATCGCCTCGGCGGCGTCCCGCGCGGACTGCCTGGTGTCGTCGTCGAGGAGTCCACGCTCGGTCAGTTCGTGCTCGAGGAGCTGGATCGGGTCGTGCGCGCGCCAGGTCTCGACCTCGGTGTCGCCGCGGTAGCGGGTGGCGTCGTCGGCGTTGGTGTGGGCGTCGATGCGGTAGGTCACCGCCTCGACGAGGGTGGGGCCGCCTCCCGCACGCGCGTGCCGTACGGCGTCGGTCAGCACCTCCAGGACGGCGGCCACGTCGTTGCCGTCGACCAGGCGGCCCGGCATGCCGTATCCGACGGCCTTGTGGGCCAGGGAGGGGGCGGCGGTCTGCTTGGCGAGCGGGACGGAGATCGCGAAGCCGTTGTTCTGGACGAGGAAGACGACCGGGGCCCGCCACACGGCGGCGAAGTTCAGTGCCTCGTGGAAGTCGCCCTCGCTGGTGCCGCCGTCGCCGACCATGGCGAGCGCGACCACGTCGTCACCCTTCAGGCGGGCGGCATGGGCGAGGCCGACCGCGTGCGGGAGCTGGGTGGCGAGGGGGGTGCACAGCGGGGCGACGCGGTGCGTGCGGGGGTCGTAGCCGGTGTGCCAGTCGCCGCGCAGGAGGGTCAGCGCCTCGACGGGGTCCACCCCGCGTGCGACGGCGGCGAGCGTGTCGCGGTAGCTGGGGAAGAGCCAGTCCCGCTCCTGAAGGGCGAGGGCGGCGGCGATCTCGCAGGCTTCCTGGCCGGTGGTGGACGGGTAGACGGCGAGGCGGCCCTGCTTGGTGAGGGCGGTGGCCTGGGCGTTGTACCGGCGGCCGCGCACGAGGTGCGCGTACAGGTGGCGCAGCAGGTCAGGGTCGGTCTTCGCGGCCGCCTCCGTGCCGAGGACGCGGTACGGCTCGGCGTCGGGCAGCAGTGGCGCGGGGTCGGTACGGGGCTGCCAGGCGGGCGGCGGCGTGGGCCGGTATGCGCCCCGCTGCTCCATGACCGTCATGACGGACCTCCTCGTGGGAGCGGCTCCGGGAGGCGCCATGAGTGGTGCGCCTCACCTACCGATTGTTCGGTCGTCGGCACATTTTGGCTACAGGCACCTCCAGGCTGTGGACAAACGGTTCTGCACAGCCTGAGATGGACGCAGTACGTCCATGGTAGGAAGGCGGGGGGACATGGCACCTGAACAAATGGCCGAGGGCCAGGACACCGGCACCCCCCTCCCGGACACCGGCGTCCGACTGCCGGCCCCGCGCCCCCTGGACGCCATCGACCAGGACATCCTGCGCATGCTCCAGACGGACGGCCGGGCGTCGATACGGTCGGTCGCCGAACGGGTCCACGTCTCCCGCGCCAACGCCTACGCGCGGATCAACCGGCTCGTCGAGGACGGCGTCATACGCGGCTTCGGGGCGCGCGTCGACCACGAGCGCGCGGGGCAGGGCACGTCCGCGTACATCACCCTGAAGATCGTCCAGAACTCCTGGCGCACGGTGCGAGAGCAGATCGTCCGGCTGCCCGGCGCCGCGCACATCGCCCTCGTGGGAGGCGACTTCGACGTGCTGCTGCTGGTGCACACGCCCGACAACAGAGCTCTGCGCGAGCTGGTACTCACCCGGCTCCAGGCGATCCCCGAAGTCCTCAGCACCCGCACGCTGCTCGTGTTCGAGGAGGAGGACCTGGAGCCCCACGGCTGATCACTCGCTCGAGCGCAGCCCCCCGAAGACCAGCTGCGCGACGGCGTCGGCCACGTCGCTCTCTCGCATCCCCCGACCGTCGGGGCGGTACCACTCGACGATCGAGTTGATCATCCCGAAGACCAGCCGGGTGGCCAGCCGCACCTCCACGTCGCCACGGACGTCCCCGTCGGCGGCGGCTGCCTTCAGCAGCTCGGCGACCCGGTGGTCGAAGTCGCGGCGCCGCTCCAGGGCCCACCGCTCGGCGTCGGTGTTGCCGCGCACGCGCAGCAACAGCGTCACATACGGCAGTTCGGCGATGAGCACCTCGACCATGCGCCGCACGACGTACTCCAGGCAGTCCGCGGGACGCCCCACGCGCGCGTCCTCCTCGTCGAGGATCGCGAAGAGGCCGTCCAGCGCCCGGCTCACGGCGCGGCGCAGAAGTTCCTCCTTGCCGGAAACGTGGTGGTATATCGACGACTTGGAGATGCCGGCCGCCTTGGAGAGGTGCTCCATGGAGGTGCCGTCGTAGCCGCGCTCGTTGAAGACCCGCACCGCGACCGACAGCAGCGTCTCCGGGGTGTACGTGTCGCGCTTGGCCGTGGTCATGAGGTGCCCTCCCGCTTTTCGGTGGCGTAAGCGTGGCGGTAGAGCGCGAGGGACGGCGCGTAGCGGCCGGAGGGGTCGCGCTGGTGCAGGTCGTCGAGGAGGGCGCACGCCCAGCTGCGGCCCAGCCTGCGGCTCCATTCGAAGGGGCCGAGGGGGTAGTTCACGCCGAGGCGCATCGCGGTGTCGATGTCCTCCTCGGTGGCCACGCCCTTGGCGACGGCGTCGTGCGCCAGGTCGACGACCCGCGCGACCGTACGGGCGACGATCATGCCGGGGACGTCGCCGATGACGCTGACGTCCTTGCCGAGGGCCTGGAAGAGGCCGATGGCCTCGGCGAGGGTCTGCGGGGAGGTGTCCTGGGAGGCGGACAGGGCGATGCGGGTGGCCCTGCGGTAGTCGAGGGCGAGATCGAAGTAGACGACGTCCCGGAACTCCACGGAGGTCTGGCCGTCGGCGAGCACCAGCTGTCCGCCGGACGGCAGTACCAGGCGGGTGCCGTGGTCCTCGTCCTCCGCGCGGACCTGGACGCCCGCCTCACGGATCAGCGCGAGCAGTTCGGAGGCGGGGCCCAGGCCGCCCTCGGCGACGACGTACGCGGGCGGCTGCGCGGGCTCCGCGGTGTGCGGCTCGGACCGCTCGGCGCCCTCGCGGTAGTCGTACCAGCCCTGTCCGCTCTTGCGGCCGAGGCGGCCCGACTCGACCAGCCTGCGCTGGGCCAGGGACGGTGTGAAGCGCACGTCCTGGAAGAAGGACTGCCACACGGAGTGGGTGACGGACTCGTTGACGTCCTGCCCGATGAGGTCGGTGAGCTCGAAGGCGCCCATCCTGAAGCCGCCCGACTCGCGCAGCACGGCGTCGATGGTGGCGGGGTCGGCGCCCTGGGCCTCGTAGACCGCGAAGGCCTCGGCGTAGAAGGGCCGCGCGATGCGGTTGACGATGAAGCCGGGGGTGTCGGCGCAGGCCACCGGTGTCTTGCCCCAGGCTCGTGCGGTCTCGTACGCGCGCGTGGCCGACGTGACGTCGGTGGCGAACCCGGAGACGACCTCGACCAGGGGCAGCAGCGGCGCCGGGTTGAAGAAGTGCAGGCCGACGAGGCGGCCCGGGTTGCGCAGGGCGCCGCCGATGGCGGTGACGGACAGGGACGAGGTGTTGGTGGCGAGGAGACAGTCGTCGGCGACGACGTCCTCCAGCGCGCGGAACAGCTCCTGCTTGGCGTCCAGCCGCTCCAGGATCGCCTCGAGAACCAGCGCGCAGTCGGCGAGCCGGTCGAGGCTCTCGGCGGCCGTGAGCCGGGCGCGTGCCGCGTCGCGGTCGGCGCCGGTGAGGCGGTCCTTCTCGACGAGCCGGTCGAGGCGTGCGCCGATCGCTGCGGCCGCTTCCCGGGCCCGCCCGGGGACGGCGTCGTACAGCCGTACAGGGTGGCCGGCGACCAGCGCGACCTGGGCGATGCCCTGGCCCATGGTGCCGGTGCCGACGACGGCCACGGGGCTGCTGAGGTCGAGTGCTGTCATGTGCGCGATCCTCCCGCACGGGGATTTCCACAGATGCGGCAGGCCCCCTTGTCCCGACCGATCGTTCGGTTACTCTAACTCTGTCCGCCCGTTCCCGCCCAGGTTTCCGCCCAGGTCATGAGCTCGACGAAGAGTTCTTGAGACGAGGAGTTGGTCCCGCATGGCCGCCGAACTCACCGCGCACGATCTGATCGCCAAGCACCGGCCCACCCTCGACCAGGCGCTGGAAGCGATCCGCACGCGCGCGTACTGGTCCCCGCACCCCGAACACCCCAAGGCCTACGGCGAGAACGGCAGTCTGGACGCAGCGGCGGGCAAGGCCGCCTTCGACGCCCTGCTCGGCACCCGCCTCGACCTCGGCCAGCCCGGCACGGACGACTGGGTCGGCGGCGAGGCATCGCCGTACGGCATCGAGTTGGGCGTGACCTACCCGCACGCGGACGTCGACACGCTGCTGCCCGCCATGAAGGCCGGTCAGCGGGCCTGGCGGGACGCGGGCGCGGAGATGCGCGCGGTGGTCTGTCTGGAGATCCTGAAGCGGATCAGCGACCGGACGCACGAATTCGCGCACGCGGTCATGCACACCTCCGGCCAGGCCTTCATGATGGCGTTCCAGGCGGGCGGCCCTCACGCCCAGGACCGCGGCCTGGAGGCGGTGGCGTATGCGTACGTGGAGCAGGTGCGCACCCCGGACACGGCGGAGTGGACCAAGCCGCAGGGCAAGCGCGACCCGCTCGCCCTCACCAAGCGGTTCACGCCGATCCCGCGCGGGATCGCCCTGGTCATCGGCTGCAACACCTTCCCGACGTGGAACGGCTACCCGGGCCTGTTCGCCTCCCTGGCGACGGGCAACGCGGTCCTGGTCAAGCCCCACCCGCGCGCGGTGCTGCCGCTCGCCCTCACCGTGCAGGTCGCGCGCCAGGTGCTCACCGAGGCCGGCTTCGACCCGAACTTGGTGGCGCTGGCCGCCGAGCGGCCCGGCGAGGCCATCGCCAAGACGCTCGCGGTCCGCCCCGAGATCAGGATCATCGACTACACCGGTTCGACGTCGTTCGGCGACTGGCTGGAGACCAACGCCCGCCAGGCGCAGGTCCACACCGAGAAGGCCGGCGTCAACACGGTGGTCGTCGACTCGACCGCGAACTACAAGGGGATGCTCGCCAACCTGGCCTTCTCGCTGTCGCTGTACAGCGGCCAGATGTGCACCACCCCGCAGAACCTGCTCGTCCCGCGGGAGGGCATCCGCACCGACGAGGGCCCGAAGACCTACGACGAGGTGGTCGCCGACCTCGCGCGCGCGGTCGACGGACTCCTCGGCGACGACGCCCGCGCGAACGCCCTGCTCGGCGCCATCGTCAACCCCGACGTGAAGGCCCGTCTGGAGGCCGCCGCCGGCCTGGGCGAGGTCGCTCTCGCCTCCCGTGAGGTGAGCAACCCGGAGTTCCCGGGCGCGGTCGTGCGCACGCCCGTCATCGTGAAGCTGGACGGCGCGCGGAAATACTGGGAGGGGGCCGACGACGAGGCCGCCTACATGAGCGAGTGCTTCGGCCCGGTCTCCTTCGCTGTCGCGGTCGACTCGGCGGCGGACGCGGTGGAGCTGCTGCGGCGGACCATCCGCGAGAAGGGCGCGATGACCGTCGGCGCGTACACGACCGACGACGAGGTCGAGCAGGCCGTGCAGGAGGTCTGCCTGGAGGAGGCCGCCCAGCTCTCCCTCAACCTCACCGGCGGGGTGTACGTCAACCAGACCGCCGCCTTCTCCGACTTCCACGGCTCGGGCGGCAACCCGGCGGCCAACGCGGCGCTCACCGACGGCGCGTTCGTCGCGAACCGCTTCCGGGTGGTGGAGGTGCGCCGGGAGGCCTAGGGCCTCTGTTTGGATCATGCCGGGCTCGCGGGCCCCGGCACCGGACCCCGCTCCCTGATCCGGCCTGATCCAAACGAAAGACCCTAGGCCCTTACGGCGGTGGGCGCGCCCCCGGTGGCGCTCCAGTGGTACAGCGTCATGGCCACGCTGGTCGCGAGGTTGTAGCTGGAGACCTGGGGGCGCATCGGCAGCGCCAGCAGGTGGTCGGTGCGCGCGCGCAGCTCCGCCGACAGGCCGCTGCGCTCCGAGCCGAAGGCGAGGACGGCGTCGTCCGGGAGTTTCACGCCCCGGATGTCGTCGCCCTCCGGGTCGAGCGCGAACACCGGCCCGGGCGGCAGCTCGGCCACCGTCAGCCGCTCCACGGCGGTCGCGAAGTGCAGTCCCGCCCCCCCGCGCACCACGGTGGGATGCCAGGGGTCGAGGGTGCCGGTGGTGACGACCCCGGTCGCGCCGAAACCGGCCGCCAGCCGGATCACGGCCCCCGCGTTGCCCAGGTTGCGCGGGTTGTCGAGGACCACGACGGGCGCGGGGCGGGGCGCAAGGCCCAGCCGGTCGAGATTGGCCTCGCGGGAGGGCCGTACGGCCAGCGCGGCGACGGCGGTGGGGTGCGGGCGCGGGACGAGGGCCCGGTACGTCGACTCCGGGACCTCCGTCAGGAGCGCGTCCAGGGTGTCGCGTACGTCCGGGGCGAGCTCGTTGGCCAGGGCGAGCGCCGCCCGCCGGTCGGCGGTGACCGCCACCGGGACGTCGGCGCCGAACCGCACGGCGTGCTTGAGGGCGTGGAAGCCGTCGAGCAGTACGGACGAATCGGCGAGCCGGTGCCAGGCGCTCACAGGGTCGGTCATGGGGTGAAGCCTACGGGCGCGTGCTCGGGGTTCTCCGGGGCGACTGTGTCCTGCCGCGGCGGCGTGCGACCGTCGCGGGGAAACAGCCGTCCACGCGCGTGTGCCGCCCATCCGCCCAGGCGGCGCAGGAACGAGGTGGGGAGGAAGACGGCGTCCGTCGTGATCATCGCCAGGGAGAAGAACGGCAGTCCGAGCACCACGGCGATCACGGTGTGCTCGGTCATCATGGCGGCCAGCAGCACGTTCTTGACCCGCCGGTTGACCAGGGTGAACGGGAAGGCGACCTGCACGACGACGGTTCCGTACGTCGCGAGCAGCACGAGCGTACCGCTGGCGGAGAGCAGGTCGGCGAGAGCGGGCCAGGGCGTGAAGTAGTCGAGGTGCAGGGGGTAGTAGACGGCGGTGCCGTCCTGCCAGCGCGAGCCCTGGATCTTGTACCAGCCGGCCGTGGCGTAGATCAGGCAGGCCTCGGCCATGATCACGAGCAGGGCGCCGTTGTGGACGACGTTGGCGATCACGTCGAGCAGGATCCGCGGCTCGGCGGTCTTCGCGCGGCGCCCGACGACCCACCACAGGGCCTGTATCACCCACGTTCCCCAGAGGATCGTCGGCAGCAGTCCGTGCCCGCCGATGCCCGCGGCGAAGGCCATGACCAGGCCGACCGGTGCCGGCCGACCCGAGTCGTCCACGTCCGACAGCCAGTTCTCGCCCAGCTTCCCGGCGAGGGTCGAGGCGAGCAGCACCAGCCCGAACGCTCCCCACAGGACCGGGCCTACCCGGTCCACCACCCGCTCTCCACGTGCGCGTGCCTCACGGGCGAGCCGCTCCCGCCGCGCGTCGAGCGACCACACCTGGGCGCAGCGCGTGAACACGAGGTAGATCGCCATCAGGTGCAGGACGTTGTCGCCGCCGTCGCCGACGAACACGCTGCGGTTCTGCAGCGACAGCACACCGACCATGAACACCACGGCCATCGTGCGGGTGCGCCAGCCGAGCAGCAGCAGCGCGCTGGAGAGGACGGCGAGCGCGTAGACGATCTCGAACCAGACCCGCCCGTCCGACCACATCAGCACGGTGAAGGCACCGTTGCTCCCGGTCAGCTGCTGGGCGAGGTCCCAGCTCCACGGCCCGTCGGGACCGTACAGCTCCTGACGATGTGGCAGCTCGCGCAGCAGGAACAACAGCCAGGTCGCGCTGAACCCGATGCGGACGACCGCGGTCTGGTACGGCCCGAGCACCGACTCGGTGACGCGGGCGATGGCGGCGGAGACCGACAGGGCGAAGCGATTCACTTGACGCCCCCCTTCGCCTCGTCCGCGGGGACCGACCACCAGGTCATCACGCGGTACGTCGGCTTGAGCGAGATCTGCTCCCGGCTCCATTCGGGCGGGCGCACGTTGGTGGTGCTGGAGCGGACCTGGACACGTTCGAGGACACCGTCCGCGCCGGCCACGCCCTCGCGGGACAGGCGCAGCACCACGATGCGGCGCAGATACGTCTCGGAGAGGGAGCCGCGCAGGCCCACCGGGCGATTGTCGGCGCCGTGCGTGGCGACGAAGTAGTCCCAGGCGCGGCGCAGCTCGTTCTGCTGGGTGTGGCTGGGCAGCAGGTTGCCCTCGATGGCCCGGCCGTCCTCGGCCGAAAGGTCGTACCAGCCGGTGGTGCGGAGGTCGCCGTTCGGCGAGCTCACCTGGGCGCGGACCTGGACGGCGATGTTCTGCTGGAGCGGGTTCGGCGCGAACAGCTTCCAGTTCTGCTCGAACTCGGGGTAGACCCAGTCGTCTATGGCCTTGCCGTGCCGCTTGGTGACCGTGTTCGACGGCGCGACGTGCAGGAACACCATGCCGATGTGCACACAGACGGTGACCGCGACGACCGCCAGCGCCAGGGCGACGCCTATCTGGTAGCGGGGCGAGAGGGCGGCGACTCCGGTGCGGGCTTCGGGGGGCGGAGCCGGTCGGTGGTCGGCGGGCAGAGCGGCAGGGGCGTCCTGGACGGGACCGTCGGTGTGGTCGTGGCCGGGACTGGCGGGGTGGTCGCGGACGGCCCGCGCCTGTGGGGGAACGCCGGGGGTCGAGCCGTGCTGAGGCTGCGGCTCGTGCGCGGCGCCCGAGTCCTCCTGGGCGTCCGTTCCGCCGTACGCGTCCATTCCGCCCCGTTTCCCGATCCCGGCCCGTTCCGCGGGCCCGCGACTCCACCGTCGGCGCTCGCACGGAACGGTACTCAGGCCCACCGGCCCGGCACAGCCCCTGCCGTACTTCTCACAGCCGACCGGTGCCGAGCGGTTGTCCACACCCACGGGACCCACGAGTTGTCCACAGGGGAGGCCAGCAGGTTATCCACAGCGGTTGACACCTTACGACGGCCGTCCCACCATGGAATCGCACGGACCGAACGATCGGTCGGGAGAAGGACCGGGCAGACCCGAAGGTCGAGGGGGACCTCATGGCGACAGCAGCCGCGCACCAGACGGCCGGCACACCGGCGTACGGCGCCCAGGACGGCACCGCGGGCACAGGCGCGGACACAGGCACCGAGGCGCACGAGCGTGCCTTCGACGCCGCCGTGGCCGCCGACGAGCGCATCGAACCGCGGGACTGGATGCCCGACGCCTACCGAGCGACCCTCGTCCGGCAGATCGCGCAGCACGCCCACTCCGAGATCATCGGCATGCAGCCGGAGGCCAACTGGATCACGCGCGCGCCCTCACTGCGCCGCAAGGCCATCCTGATGGCGAAGGTCCAGGACGAGGCAGGCCACGGCCTGTATCTCTACAGCGCGGCCGAGACCCTGGGCACGAGCCGCGAGGAGCTGCTGGACAAGCTCCACACCGGCCGCCAGAAGTACTCCTCCATCTTCAACTACCCCACTTTGACCTGGGCCGACGTCGGCGCCATCGGCTGGCTGGTGGACGGCGCCGCGATCACCAACCAGGTGCCCCTGTGCCGCTGCTCCTACGGTCCGTACGCCCGCGCGATGGTCCGCGTCTGCAAGGAGGAGTCCTTCCACCAGCGCCAGGGGTACGAGCTGCTGCTGGCCCTCAGCCGCGGCACCCCGGAGCAGCACGCCATGGCACAGGACGCGGTGAACCGCTGGTGGTGGCCGTCCCTGATGATGTTCGGCCCGCCCGACGACGAGTCGGCGCACTCCGCTCAGTCGATGGCCTGGAAGATCAAGCGCCACTCCAACGACGAACTGCGCCAGCGCTTCGTGGACATCTGCGTCCCCCAGGCCGAGTCGCTGGGCCTCACACTCCCGGACCCGGACCTGAAGTGGAACGAGGAGCGGGAGCACTACGACTTCGGGCCGATCGACTGGACGGAGTTCCGGGAGGTCCTCAAGGGCAACGGCCCGTGCAACGAACAGCGGATAAGTCAGCGCAGGCGGGCCCACGACGAGGGCGCCTGGGTACGGGAGGCCGCCGCGGCCCACGCGGCCAAGCACACCGGCGCCGGTCGCTCCGGTGAGACGGGAGCGAACTGAGCATGCCGAACACCGACTGGCCCCTGTGGGAGGTCTTCGTGCGCTCCCGCCGAGGCCTCTCCCACACCCACGCCGGCAGCCTGCACGCACCGGACGCGGAGCTCGCCCTGCGCAACGCCCGCGACCTGTACACCCGGCGCGGCGAGGGCGTCTCGATCTGGGTCGTGCCGTCCTCAGCGATCACGGCCTCCTCCCCCGACGAGAAGGACCCCTTCTTCGAGCCGGCCGCCGACAAGCCCTATCGCCACCCGACGTTCTACGAGATCCCGGAGGGGGTGAAGCACCTGTGACGACCACCACGGTTCCCACAGCCGCCGCGCTCGCCCTCGGCGACGACGCCCTGGTGCTCTCCCACCGCCTCGGCGAGTGGGCGGGCCGCGCCCCCGTCCTGGAGGAGGAGGTCGCCCTCGCCAACATCGCCCTGGACCTGCTCGGCCAGGCCCGCGTCCTGCTGTCGATGGCCGGCGACGAGGACGAGCTGGCGTACCTGCGCGAGGAGCGGGCCTTCCGCAACCTCCAGCTGGTGGAGCAGCCGAACGGCGACTTCGCCCACACCATCGCCCGCCAGCTGTACTTCTCCACCTACCAGCACCTGCTGTACGCGCGCCTCGCGGGCGGCGACGGCCCGTTCGCCGGGCTCGCCGCGAAGGCGGTCAAGGAGGTCGCCTACCACCGCGACCACGCCGAGCAGTGGACCCTGCGTCTCGGCGACGGCACGGACGACAGTCACGCGCGGATGCAGCGGGCCTGCGACGCGCTGTGGCGGTTCACCGGCGAGATGTTCCAGCCGGTGGAGGGCCTGGACATCGACGGTGTCGACGGCGTCGGTGGGGAGGAGGCGGAGGCGGTGGAGGCCGCCTGGCTGGAGTCCGTCGGGGCCGTGCTGCGACGGTCCACCCTGATCGTCCCCGAGGGGCCGCGCTCCGGGGCGTGGACGGCCGGCGCCGGCCGCCAGGGGGTGCACACCGAGCCCTTCGGGCGGATGCTCGCCGAGATGCAGCACCTGCACCGCAGCCACCCGGGGGCGTCATGGTGACGGTCACCCCGCTGGAGGCGGAGCTCCTCGCGGTCGCCGGTTCGGTGCCCGACCCCGAACTGCCGGTGCTCACCCTGCGGGAGCTGGGCGTGCTGCGTGCGGTGCATGTGCGCGACGCCGACACGGTCGAGGTCGAGCTGACCCCGACGTACACGGGGTGCCCGGCCGTGGAGGCGATGGCGGTGGACATCGAGCGGGTGCTGCACGAGCACGGCGTGCGGGAGGTCACCGTGCGCACGGTGCTCACGCCCGCCTGGTCGACGGACGACATCACGGCCGAAGGACGCCGCAAGCTGCGGGAGTTCGGGATCGCGCCCCCGCGCGTCCGGACGGGGGCGGCGCCGTCGGGACCGGTGGGGCCGGTCGCCCTGGCTCTGGGCCCGACGCGCACACACTCCGGACCGACGCGCACCCACCTCGTCGAGCAGGACAGGCTCGGCGTGCAGGACGGGACCGGCGAGCCGGAGGAACCCATCCGCTGTCCGCACTGCGGCTCCGCAGACACCGAGTTGCTCAGCCGCTTCTCCTCCACCGCGTGCAAGGCGCTGCGGCGCTGCCGGGACTGCCGTGAACCGTTCGACCACTTCAAGGAGTTGTGATGGCGCGCTTCCACCCGCTCCCGGTGGCCGCGGTGGACCGGCTCACCGACGACTCCGTCGCCCTCACCCTCACGGTGCCGCCGGAGTTGCGCGAGGAGTACCGGCACACGGCGGGCCAGCACCTGGCCCTGCGGCGCGTGGTCGACGGGCAGGAGATACGGCGGACGTACTCGATCTGCTCGCCCGCGCCCGCGCCCGACGGGGAGGGGCCGGGGGCGCTGCGGGTGGGGGTGCGGCTGGTCGAGGGCGGATCCTTCTCGACGTACGCGCTGAAGGAGATCAACGTCGGGGACGAGCTGGAGGTGATGACACCGGCGGGGCGGTTCACGCTCGACCCGGCGCCCGGGGTGTACGCGGCGATCGTGGGCGGCAGCGGGATCACGCCGGTGCTGTCGATCGTGTCGACGCTGCTGGCGCGGGAGCCCGGGGCCCGGTTCTGTCTGATCCGCAGTGACCGGACGTCCGCCTCGACGATGTTCCTGGAGGAGGTCGCCGACCTGAAGGACCGCTACCCGGAGCGGTTGCAGCTGGTCACGGTGCTCTCCCGGGAGGAACAGCAGGCGGGGCTGCCGTCGGGGCGGCTCGATCGGGAGCGGCTGAGCGGGCTGCTGCCCGCGCTGTTGCCGGTGGAGGGGGTGGCGGGGTGGTTCCTGTGCGGGCCGTACGGGCTGGTGCAGGGTGCGGAGCGCGCGCTGCGGGACCTCGGCGTGCCCCGGGCCCGGATCCACGAGGAGATCTTCCACGTGGACACCGTCGTCTCCACACCCTCGGCAGCGGCACCTGCCCACAGCACGGTGACCGCCCGGCTGGACGGGCGCGGCGGGACATGGCCGGTGCAGGACGGGGAGTCGCTCCTGGAGACGGTGTTGCGCAACCGGTCCGACGCGCCGTACGCCTGCAAGGGCGGGGTGTGCGGCACCTGCCGGGCCTTCCTGGTCTCCGGTGAGGTGCGTATGGACCGCAACTTCGCGCTGGAGCGGGAGGAGACGGAGGCCGGGTATGTGCTGGCGTGCCAGTCGCATCCGGTGACCGAGAGGGTAGAGCTGGACTTCGACCGCTGAGCCGAGCCCCCAGGCCTCCCGTGTCGCCCGGGCTGAGGGCATTCCCTTCTTCTAGAACCTGTTCTATCTTGACGGGCCGTCAGGTCAGTGGATCCGCCGGGAGGACAGGACCGTGGACTTCACCTTCAGCGAGGAACAGCAGGCGGCGGCCGAGGCGGCGCGGGGGGTGTTCGCCGGGGTCGCGCCCGACGGCGTGCCCAGTCCCTCGCTGACTCGGGGGGCCGTGGCCGACGACTTCGACCGGGCGCTGTGGGCCAGGCTCGCCGAGGCGGATCTGCTGAGCCTGCTGCTCGGGGAGGAGTTCGGCGGGGCGGGTCTCGACGCCATCGCGCTGTGTCTGGTGCTGCGGGAGTCGGCGAAGGTGCTGGCACGGGTGCCGCTGCTGGAGAGCAGCGCGGCCGCCGCGGCCGTACAGGCCTACGCGGGCGAGGAGTTGAGGGAGGAACTGCTCGCGCGGGCGGGGCGGGGTGAGGTCGTGCTGACCGTCGCCGCGCACGGCCGCACCGGTCATGACCCGGCCGAGCGGGCGGTGACCGCGCGGCAGGAGGACGGGGTGTGGGTGCTGGACGGGGTGCAGACGGCGGTGGCGTGGGCCCACAACGCCGACTTCGTCCTCGTCCCCGCGCACACGGGCGCCGACCGGAGCGTTCTCGCCCTGGTTCCGCGGGTCCACGAAGGGGTCGTCGTCGCCGAGCAGGTCTCCACGACCGGCGAGCGGCTCGGAGAGCTGCGGCTGGAGTCCGCGCGGATCACGGGCCGGAACGTCATCGAGGCCGACGGGGCGTGGGAGTGGCTGCGGGAGCTGCTGACGACGGGGACGTGTGCGCTGGCGCTGGGGCTGGGGGAGAACGTGCTGCGGATGACCGGTGAGTACACCGGTAAGCGGGAGCAGTTCGGGTTCCCCGTCGCGACGTTCCAGGCCGTCGCCGTGCAGGCCGCCGACCGGTACATCGACCTGCGGGCGATGGAGGCCACGCTGTGGCAGGCCGCGTGGCGGATCGCCTCGGGGGCGCCGGGAGCACTGCCCGCCTCCGGTGACGTCGCCGTGGCGAAGATCTGGGCGGCGGAAGGTGTACGGCGGGTCGTGCAGACGGCACAGCATCTGCACGGCGGGTTCGGCGCGGACGTGGAGTACCCGTTGCACCGGTACCACGCCTGGGCCAAACACCTGGAGCTGGCGCTCGGCCCGGCCGCGGCGTACGAGGAAGCACTGGGCGACCTGCTCGCGGCCCACCCCCTCGGCTGACGAGCCTCAGAGCACGTGGCCCGGTTGGCCGTCGTCGGTGAGGACGGGGCGGCCTGCGGCCTGCCACACCTGCATGCCGCCGTCGACGTTCACGGCGTCGATGCCCTGCTGGACGAGGTACATGGTGACCTGGGCCGAGCGGCCGCCGGAACGGCAGATCACATGGACGCGGCCGTCCTGCGGGGCGGCCTCGGTCAGCTCGCCGTAGCGGGCCACGAACTCACTGATGGGGATGTGCAGGGCGCCTTGGGCGTGCCCCGCCTTCCACTCGTCGTCCTCGCGGACGTCCAGCAGGAAGTCGCCGTCCTTGAGGTCGCCGACCTCGACCGTGGGCACACCAGCTCCGAAACTCATGCCTCCGACGCTACCCGACGGACGGGGAGCACGGCGCGGGCCGACCTGCTCCCCGAGGCACACCCGAGGGAAACGCCTGACGGAAAAGCCCGAGGGAGGGGCTTACGGAAGCATCGCCGCCAGTTCGGCCTCGCGCTCGGCGACCTCGGCCAGGAGCTTGTCGGCGATCTCGTCCAGGAGACGGTCCGGGTCGTCCGGGGCCAGGCGGAGCATCCCGCCGATCGGGCCCTCCTCCAGTTCCTTCGCGACGAGCGTGAGCATCTCCTTGCGCTGGGCCAGCCATTCGAGGCGGGCGTAGAGCTCCTCGCTGGGTGTCGGGCCGGACTCCTTCGGCACGGGACCGGCCGCCCACTCCTCGGCGAGTTGTCGCAGCAGGGCCTCGTCGCCGCGGGCGTAGGCGGCGTTGACGCGGGTGATGAACTCCTCGCGCCGTCGGCGTTCCGCGTCCTCCTGGGCCAGGTCGGGGTGGGCCTTGCGGGCCAGTTCGCGGTAGAGCTTGCGGGCCTCCTCGCTGGGCCGCACCCGCTGCGGGGGCTGCACCGGCTGGTCCGTCAGCATCGCGACGGCCTCCGGGTACAGGCCCTCGCCGTCCATCCAGCCGTGGAACAGCTCGTCGACGCCGGGCATCGGCAGCACCCGGGCCCGGGCCTCGTCCGCCTTGCGGCGGTCCTCGGGGTCGCCGGTGCGGGCGGCCCTGGCTTCGGCGATCTGGGCGTCCAGCTCGTCGAGGCGGGCGTACATGGGGCCGAGCTTCTGGTGGTGGAGGCGCGAGAAGTTCTCGACTTCGACGCGGAAGGTCTCCACCGCGATCTCGTACTCGATCAACGCCTGTTCCGCGGCCCGCACGGCCCGCTCCAGCCGCTCCTCGGGACGGGACTGCTCAGCTTCCGGGGTCGTCACTCGAACAGCGTAGGCCACGGCCGCGGCGACCACCCAAGTCCACCGGTCACGGCGAGCCGAGGCGCCGTGTCGCCTGTCGTGTCATCTGCTCTCTCACGCCTCCCGTGCCTCAGGGCAGTCCACCGCCACCCATTCCGCCGTGAGGTCGCGGCAGGCCACGAGGAGGTTGCCGGGGCGGCAGGCGATCTCGTGGGTGCAGCCGTCGGGGTGGGGCAGGAGTTCGTCGAGGATGACGTCCCCGAGGTCGGCAAGGTCGCAGACATCGAGGACGTCCGCCTGGAAGCGGGAGACGCCTGTGTACCGGATGACCAGGTCCTCGTCGTGCTTCCAGCAGTTGTGGCCGAAGTGGATCTCTATCGTGTCGTCGCCGGTGCGGCGGGCCTCCCGGGGCTTGAGGTCCTTCACACACCGCTTGCCCCCGAAGTCGTAGTGGTCGGGGTCGGTGGCGAACGCGCGCGCCCCCGGGGGCAGGCGGTCCGCGAGGACGGGCAGCCGCTCCAGGTAGGGGCGGGGATCGATGCCGCCCCTCATCCCGCCGAGCAACGCGTCGAGGTCGACGTACTTCACAGGGCGCCCCTCATCGCAAGCCGCCTCTCAAGCCACCACTCCAGCCGCCACTCGAGTCGCCACAGTCGCCACTCGAGTCGCCACAGTCGCCTCTCAGAGTGTCGACCGTCCCCGCCGATCACCCTCCTCGTCATACGCCCATCTCCGCAGCGATCCTTCCCTCCCGCACCGCCTGCACCAGTTCCGCGTGGTCGGCTTCGGTGCGGTCGGCGTAGGCGACGGCGAAGTCGGCGATCGCTTCGTCGAGTTCCTCGCTCTTGCCGCAGTAGCCGGCGATCAGGCGCGGGTCGGCGCTGTGGGAGTGGGCGCGGGCCAGGAGGGCACCGGTCATGCGGCCGTAGTCGTCGATCTGGTCGGCGGCGAGGGCGGCGGGGTCGACGCTGCCCTTGCGGTTGCGGAACTGACGGACCTGGAAGGGCCGGCCGTCGACCGTCGTCCAGCCCAGCAGGATGTCGCTGACCACCTGCATACGCTTCTGGCCGAGGACCACGCGGCGCCCCTCGTGGTCGACGGACGGCGCCTCGAAACCGGCGCTCAACAGGTGCGGGACCAGGGCGGACGCCCGCGCCTCCTTCACCTGGAGCACCAGCGGTTCGCCTCGGTGGTCGAGGAGCAGCACCACGTACGAGCGGGTGCCCACGCTGCCCGTGCCGACTATGCGGAAGGCGACGTCGTGCACGGCGTGGCGGGCCAGGAGGGGGAGGCGGTCCTCGGAGAGCGTGGTCAGGTACGACTCCAGGGACGCGGCCACCGCGGCCGCCTCCGCGTCCGGGATGCGCCGCAGCACGGGCGGGGCGTCGACGAAGCGCCGGCCGCCGTCCCCGGTCGGCTCGGTGGACTTCGCCGCGAAGCGCCCGCTGGTGTTGGCCCGCGCCTTCTCGGAGACCCGCTCCAGCGTGCCGAGCAGATCGTGGGCGTCGGTGTGGGAGACGAGCTCCTCGTCCGCGATGGCGTTCCACGCGTCGAGGACCGGGAGCTTGGCCAGCAGCCGCATGGTGCGGCGGTAGGCGCCGACCGTGCCGTGCGCCGCTTTGCGGCAGGTGTCCTCGTCGGCGCCGGCCTCCCGGCCCGCCAGCACGAGGGACGCGGCGAGCCGCTTGAGGTCCCACTCCCACGGGCCGTCGACCGTCTCGTCGAAGTCGTTCAGGTCGATGACGAGGTCGCCGCGCGCGTCGCCGTACAGGCCGAAGTTCGCCGCGTGGGCGTCACCGCAGATCTGGGCGCGGATCCGGGTCATGGGGGTGCGGGCGAGGTCGTACGCCATGAGGCCCGCGGAGCCGCGCAGGAACGCGAACGGGGTGGCCGCCATACGGCCCACCCGGATCGGCGTGAGCTCGGGGAGGCGGCCCTGGCTGGACTCCGCCACCGCCGCGACCGCGTCCGGGCGGGAGGAGTCCAGGTCGAGGGTGCTGTGCGACCCGCGCGGGACGCGCCGCCGCAACGCCTTTCCCTCTTCCTTGGGCGAGCCGGGCGAGCTGGGCGAACTGGGCGAGCCCTGCCCCTCTCCCTTGTGCGATCCCTTGGCGGGCCACTCGGCGAACCCTCCGACCCGCGGGAGCCGACGCCCCGGCTCCGACACTCCCGTACCACCGACCTCGGTCATTTCGACCGCCTCCCCCGAACATGCGCCTACCGCGACGCGGACATCAGCGCGAAGCGGACATCAACCGCGACGCGAACATCAACTCGTGCCGACCGTACAACCCGTGGCCGAAACGCGTCAGACCCTGTGGACAACCCCGCAGCTGTGGAAAACCCCGAGAGGCCGCGACACAGACTCCGTTGCAGGCCGCGACACAGGCCCCCATACAACCCCGATACATACCCGGCAGCCGAGACAGAGCCGACACGCAGAGGAGCCCCGGCGTCCCAGCCGGGGCTCCTCCCCATCACACAACCCTCACCCGTCAACCGACTTCCCCGTCATCGCGCTCGCACGCCCCCCATCTCTTTTACGCAGTTTTTGAGCCAACCCTCGGCAAAATCCTTTGCCTACAGCAACTAACTGAATGAAGTATTCAGTTGCCCCGTGCATGCACAACAGCTGCACGACAGCGAAGGAAGCCGATGCCGCCGATGACGACGAGGTCCACCTCCGCCGAGGCGCCGATGACACACCGGCAGATCATGGAAGCGCTGACCGGCCTGCTGCTCGGCATGTTCGTCGCGATCCTGTCGTCGACGATCGTCTCCAACGCGCTGCCGCACATCATCAGCGACCTCGGCGGCGGCCAGAGCGCCTACACCTGGGTGGTCACCGCCTCCCTCCTGACGATGACGGCGACCGTCCCGCTGTGGGGCAGGCTGGCGGACCTGTTCTCCAAGAAACTGCTGGTCCAGTTGGCGCTGCTGATCTTCGTGTGCGCTTCCGCGGTGGCCGGCCTGTCGCAGAACCCCGGGATGCTCATCGCCTGCCGCGCGGTCCAGGGCCTCGGCATGGGCGGTCTGACCTCGCTGTCGCAGATCGTCCTCGCGGCGATGGTCCCTCCGCGCGAGCGCGGCCGTTACAACGGCTATCTCGGCGCCACGTTCGCCACCGCGATGGTCGGCGGACCGCTGATCGGCGGGGTCATCACCGACACCAGCTGGCTCGGCTGGCGCTGGATCTTCTACATCGGCGTACCGTTCGCCGTCCTCGCCCTGATCGTCCTCCAGCGCACCCTGCGTCTGCCCGTGGTCCGCCGCGAGGTCAAGGTCGACTGGGCGGGCGCCTTCTTCATCACCTCCGGGGTCTGCCTGCTGCTCCTGTGGGTGACCTTCGCCGGCGACAAGTACGACTGGTTGTCCTGGCAGACGTACAGCATGGTCGGCGGCACGCTCGCGCTGCTCGCGCTCTTCCTGCTCAGGGAGACGAGGGCGAGCCAGCCGATCATCCCGCTGCGTCTGTTCCGCAACCGCACGATCGCCCTGGCGGCCCTGGCCTCACTCTTCGTCGGTGTCGCGATGTACGTCGGGATCTTCTACTTCAGCCAGTACTTCCAGCTGGCCCGCGGCAAGTCGCCGACCATGTCCGGCATCATGACCATCCCCTTGATCGTCGGCCTCGCCGGTGCCTCCACGGTCTCCGGCCGGATCATCACCCGCACCGGCCACTGGAAGGTCTGGCTGCTCTCCGGCGGCACCCTGGTGACCGCGGGTCTCGGCCTGCTGGGCACCGTCCGCTACGACACCGGGTACTGGCACGTCGCGATCTTCATGGCGCTGCTCGGCCTCGGCGTCGGCATGATGATGCAGAACCTGGTCCTGGCCGCGCAGAACCAGGTGGAGGCCGGCGACCTGGGCGCCGCCAGCTCCACGGTGAACTTCTTCCGCTCCCTCGGCGGCACCCTGGGCACCTCGGCGCTCGGCGCGGTCCTCGCGCACCGCATCCGCCACTACCTCACCGACGGCCTCGCCGACCTCGACCCGAAGTACGCCACCGCGCTCCGCTCCTCCGGCTCCGACACCATCCCGGACGTCCACACCCTGCCCGGCCCGCTGCGCGCACTCGTCGAGAGCTCCTACGGCCACGGCATCGCCGACATCTTCTTCTACGCCGCGCCCTTCGCCCTGGTCTCCCTGTTCTTCTGCCTGTTCATCAAGGAGGTCCCGCTTCGGACCAAGGGCGCACCGGCCGGGGAACCCGCCCCGGCGCCCGCGTCACCGACCGAAGCCGCCACGCCCACCCCAAGCGACGGCACCCCAAGCGCCGGCATCCCGATCCAGGGCCACATCCGCGCCACCACCGACAGTCCCGTCCCCGGCGCCGCTCTCACCCTCATCTCCCTCACCGGCCGCCAGCTGGCCCGTACGACCGCCGGCTCCGACGGTTCCTTCGTCGTCGACGCGCCCGGCCCCGGCGGCTACGTGCTGATCGCCTCCGCCGACGGCCACCAGCCGCGCGCGTCCACGGTCGTGGTGAGCGACGACGAGCCGGTCGCGTACGACGTCCTGCTGAGCGGCAGCAGCGGTCTCACCGGTACCGTGCGGGCCGCGCGGACCGGGCTGCCCGTCAAGGACGCCCTGGTCCTCGTCACCGACGTGCGCGGTGACCTGCTCGCCACCCACACCACCGGTGACCAGGGCGACTTCACCTTCGCCGACCTGGTCCCGGGCCCCCTCACGGTCGCCGTCAACGCCGCCGGGCACCGGCCGCGCGCCCTGCCCGTCGAGATCGGCGCCACGGGGCTCACCCGCGTGGAGGTCGACCTGGACGCCGGAGCCCGGGTCCAGGGTGTCGTCAGCACTTCGCACGGGCCGCTGACCGACGCGCGCGTGACGCTCGTCGACGCGGTGGGCAACGTGGTCGGCACCTCCACCACCGGCACGGACGGGGCGTACGCCTTCACGGACCTCGACGGGGGCGCGTACACGGTCATCGCCACGGGATATCCGCCGGTCGCCACCGCGCTGACCCTGAACGGCCACGGCGTCGACGACCACGACATCGAACTCGGCCACCGGCGCGCGTAGAACACCGGAGGAGGCCCCCGGCGCAGACTCTAGGAAGCCGCCCGCGCGCACCAACCCGCGATGACACCGCGCGCCGCCTCCTGGGTGGCGTCCTTGTCGAAGTGGTCCGTGTGCCAGGTCGTCGAGCGCAGGTCGCCGCGGTCCCGGTAGGTGCGCATGATGCGTACGTGGTCGTGGCGGGCGACGAAGCCCCGCAGCGCCTCTTCGTCGCGCCACACGGAGACCGACCCGGAGCGCGAGCGCAGGAGGCCGGGGACGGACCAGAGCCAGAGTCCGACCGCGCCCTCGACGTCGTCCCAGGTCCGGCGCAGTGCGACGCCTGCGATGTTGACGCCGACGGCGGTCCAGGGGCGGTGCGGGGCGAAGTCGGTGACGCTCACGACGGCCGCGCCGCCCAGGCCGTCGCCGGGGCGGTCGTCGCCGAGCGCCGTGCGCTCGGCCGGGCCGGACTTCCACGGGGCGAACCAGATCGGGGCCGGCATGGCGTCTCCTCGCACACGACACCTAAAACTGTACGGTCGGTCGTGCTAATATATCAGGTCTCTGACGCCTGATCGAGGAGCAGCGAGCATGAAACCCACCGAGGCAGTTGCGAGCACCGTCCTCAACACCGCCTCCCTTGTCTCGGGACGGCTGGCGGGCAAGGGCGCGTTCACGCTGTTCCACATGCCGCTCGTGCGCAGTGGGCTGCGGTCCTCCGAGCGCGAGCTGTTCGAGAAGGCGAGTGTCGACCGCGTGGACGTCGGCGGCGGCAAGCACGCGGTGACCTACCGCTGGGGTGACGGCAGCCGCCCCGTGCTGCTGGTGCACGGCTGGCAGTCGCGTGCCTCCCGGCTGTCCGACTTCGTCCCGGGGCTGCTCGACCGCGGCCACAGCGTCGTCACCTTCGACGCCCCGGGCCACGGCGACGCCGGGGGCCGCAGCACCACGATCCTCGAGTACCGCGACATCGTCGCCGCGCTGCACGACCAGTACGGCACGTTCGAGTGCCTGATCGCCCACTCGATGGGGGTGCTGGGGTCGTTCTACGGGCTGAAGCACGGGGTGAAGGCACAGAAGATCGTGACCATCAGCGGGGTCTGCGACTTCGACTACCTGGTCGAGGAGTTCTCCTCCGAGCTCAAGGTCCGCGACGGGCTCAAGGCGCGGCTGCACGACGAGATCCGCGCGAATCTCTTCCCCGACATGCCTCTCGACGAGGTGCCGTTCTCCCTCACGAACATGACCGGGATCGTGCGCGCACCGCTCCTGGTGATCCACGACGAGGACGACACCAGGATCAGGGTGACGCAGGGCCGCCGGATCGCCGAGGCCTTCGGTGACCAGGCACGACTGATCGTCACGAGCGGACTGGGGCACCGGCGGATCCTCGGTGACGCGGAGGTCGTACGGACCGTCCTGGACTTCGTCGCCCAGGGCCCGAGCCCGGCCGGCGAGACGGACCCGCACGCGGCCGTCATGGACTGAGCGATTCCGGTTCTGCGATCAATAACCGCACGAACGTCCGCTCATTCGCTACAATGTTGACGCCTCAACGGTGCCGAGAAAGCCCGGCCCCAGGAGAGTAGGTGCACATGGGCGTGGCAGGAACGCAGGCCGACGGCCGGATCGCGCGCGGCAACCAGACCCGTCAACTGATCCTCAGACGCGCGGTGGAGATCGCCTCGGTGGAGGGTCTCGCGGCGCTGTCCATGGGACAGCTCGCAAGCGAGCTGAACCTGAGCAAGAGCGGTGTGTTCGCGCTGTTCGGCTCCAAGGAGGACCTCCAGCTCGCGACGATCCGTACGGCCATCACCGTGTATCTGGAGCACGTGGTCCAGCCCGCGCGCGATCTGCCGGCGGGCATCGGCCGCCTGTGGCGTCTGTGCACGGCGTGGCTGACGTACTCCCGAGAGCGGGTCTTCCCCGGCGGCTGCTTCTTCTACTCGGTCTCCGCCGAGTACGACGCCCGCGAGGGGAAGGTTCACGACACGCTCGCCGCGGCACGCTCCAACTGGTTCTCGTACCTGGAACAGACCGCGCGGGAGGCCCAGCTGGCGGGTGAGCTCGCGGAGGACACCGACGTCCCGCAGCTCGTCTTCGAGCTCGTGGCGTTCCTGGAGATGGCGAACGCCGAGTCCGTCCTGCACGACGACTTCACCTGCTACGAGAAGGCGGAGAAGGCCGTGCTGAACCGTCTGCGGACCGCCGCCACCGACTGGTCACTGCTGCCGGCCACTCCATAACGCCCCGGCGCGAGCCGGAAACAGGGCGGGGGCCCGCTCACCCGAGCGGGCCTCCGCCCTTGGTGCCCCGCGCTCGCCGTCACGCTCCGACGGCGTGCACACCGCCGTCGACATGCACGATCTCCCCCGTCGTGCGGGGGAACCAGTCGGACAGCAGGGCGACGACGGCGCGGGCCGTCGGTTCGGGGTCGGAGAGGTCCCAGCCGAGCGGGGCGCGGGTCTCCCAGACCTCGCGGAAGGTCTCGAAGCCGGGGATGTGCCGGGCGGCCATCGTCTTGATCGGGCCGGCCGCGACGAGATTGCAGCGGATGCCACGCGGGCCGAGGTCACGGGCGACATAGCGGGAGGTGGCCTCCAGGGCCGCCTTCGCCACGCCCATCCAGTCGTACGCCGGCCAGGCCGTGCTCGCGTCGAAGTCGAGGCCCACGATCGACCCGCCGCGCTCCTCCATGAGCGGCAGGCACGCCATGGCCAACGACTTGAAGGAGTACGCGGACACCTCGACCGCGGTCGCGACGGAGTCCCAGCCGGTGGCGAGGAAGTTGCCGCCCATCGCGTCCTGCGGGGCGAAGGCGATGGAGTGCACGACGCCGTCGAGGCGCGCGTCGCCGCCCACCTGCTCCTGGATCCGGCCGGCGAGGCTCTCCAGGTGGCCCTTGTCCTGGACGTCGAGCTCGATGAGCGGGGCCGGCCGCGGCAACCGCCGGGCGATCCGCTCGACGAGGCCGAGCCGGCCGTATCCGGTGAGGACCACCTCGGCGCCCTGCTCCTGGGCGAGCCGGGCGGCGTGGAAGGCGATCGAGGACTCCATCAGGACGCCCGTCACCAGGACGCGCTTGCCCGCGAGAAGGCTGCTCATCCTGCCGTCACCTCGACCTTCCGCCCGTTGGATGCGGCTTCCTCACCGGTGAGGAAGCCGGAGATCGTGTCGACCACGACGGGGGCACCGAGAATCCGCCGGTGTCCGAGCCTGCGGGTGACGACCAGGCGCGCCCGCCCCTCGAAGGCCCCGGCGATCCGCTCCGCCTGCTCCGCGCCGACCGCCTCGTCGTTCTCGTCGTGGATCAGCAGCAGCGGGACGCGCACCTGCGCGGCGTGGTGGAGGAGCGAGAAACGCGTCCACATGTCCTCGCCCGGGTACAGGTCCCGCTCCAGACGGTGGCGGATCTCGTCCTCCAGCCGCGGTCCCAGCGCCATGTGGGCGCAGAACGAGTCGACCAGGTACGAGAAGTCCGGCACGGAGCTGATCGCCACGATCCGGTCGGTGCGCAGCCCCTCCGGCAGCGCCAGGAAGGTGGCGAGGACACCGAAGGAGTGGCCCACGACGGCCTCGAAGCCGCCGTGCGCGGCGTGCAGTCGGGCGATGATGGCGCGGTACTCCACAAGGGTCGTGCTGTCGCCCTCGGACGCCCCGTGCCCCGGCGCGTCGAAGGACACCGGGCTGTAGCCGAGCTCGACGAGCCGGGTGATGAGCTTGGCGTAGCGGGAGGCGCGCGACTCCCAGCCGTGCACCAGCAGCACCGGGCGCTCTCCACTGCCCCAGGCGTAGGTGACGACCGTCTTGCCGTCGATGCCCAACTCGCCGGTCCGCGCGCTCTCGGTGACCGCCCGCTCGTCGGGCCGGGGCCTGCTGCGCCCCTGGGGCCGTCGGAAGAGATCGAACATCTTCTCCCCCTCGGCGCTCAGGACCGGATCGACGGCCGCCGTAGCGAGATCCATGGCAAGCCTCCAGATGGTTCAGTGGGAGCGAGATGTTAGCACGATCGTTCGCTCATATTTATGGATCAGTCTGGCGCATGGGTCTAGAAAAGTAAACGCACGGTCGTGCTAATGTGCCACCGTCAGCACTCCCGCTTGGAGGACGACATGACGCTCTCGTATCCCGCCCCCCGTCCCACGCAGACCGTGGCGGACCGGCAGCCCGGCCCGAACCAGTGGATCAAGGACTCCCTGGGCTCGGTGATCGACGCCGAGCTCCTGAAGAACTGGCCCACCGAGACCGCCGAGACGCCCGCCCCCGGGAAGGGGGCGCGGCCATGACCGGCACGAACACCCCACCGCGCCTGGGCATAGCGGTCGCCTCGGGCATGCTCAAGGGGGTCTACGGCCACGGTGTGCTGTCCGCCTTCGAGGAGCGCGGACTGCGCGCGGACGTCTACGGCACGGCCTCGTCCTCGGGGCTGTCCGGCGGCCTCGCCGCTGTCGGCCGGGCCCGCCAGGTCGGCGTGGACTACTGGCTGGGCGCCGCCGCTGCCGCCGTCGACAAGGGCATGAGCAGCGTGGTGCTCGACAGCATCGCGGAGTACGGGCCCACCCTGCGCGAGGGCCTCTTCGGGCCCGGCGCCCCGGAGTACCTGCTCGCCACCAGCAAGGTCACCGACGCGGCCGCCGCCGAGACCACCCAGGGCCCCGGCGCGAAGGCCCTCGGCAGGCAGCTGCTGCGCAACGTCTTCACCGGGGACCGCGGTTGGGTCGAGCAGAACCTGGCCCCGGTCGTCTTCTCCACGCAGGCCGAGCCCGGCGACGGCCGCCCGCGCCTGACACCGGAGAACTACGACGCCGTCGCCTACGCCTCGACACGCATGCTGCACGCCTGGGCGATCCCCGCCGAGGTGGACGGCGAGCCGTACGTCGACGCCTCGTACACCTGCTCCTGCCCGGCCCGCGAGGTCGCCGCCCGGGGCGTGGGCGTGCTGATCGCGATCGGCTCCGACCCGTTCCCGCTCTTCCGCGACCTCTACGCGTCCGAGGAGATCGTCGACGGCTCCGAGCTCGACGGGGCCCGCGTCCTCGTCGTCAAGCCGGAGGAGGACCTGAAGAGCCTGGGCGTCGACTACGCCACCGCGACCGCCGAAGGACTCGCCAAGGCGTACGAGATCGGGCTCGACGCCGGACACCGCTTCGTGGACGGGCACCCCGGGCTGCTCGCCGCACCGACCGGACACCAGGAGGGCGTCGCGTGACCCACGTCGTCACCGAGCAGTGCGTGCGCTGCAAGTTCGCCGAGTGCATCACCTACTGCCCCGTCGCCTGCTTCCGCGAGGGCGACACGTTCCTCGTGATCGACCCCGAGGAGTGCATCGACTGCGGGAACTGCGTGGAGGCGTGCCCGGCCGACGCGATCTACCCCGAGGAGGAACTCCCCCCGGAGCTCCAGCCGGCCCTCGAGTGGAACGCCCGCCTGGCCACGCGGCTCCCCCTGGCCACCACGGACGTCGCACCGCTCGCCGACGGCGAGGAGTGGGTCGGCCGGCCGGACAAGTGGCGCACTCTCGCGGAGGAACAGGCTCCCCATGTCAGCTGTCCCTGACCCGAGCTTCGACGCCCCGAGCTTCGACGCCCCGGACATCACCGGCCACAGCTTCGCGCACCTGCTGCACGAGCGGGCCCTGCGCACGCCGGACGCCCTCGCCTACCGGTTCGTCGCCGACGACGAGAGCGCCCAGGAGATCACCTACGCGCAACTGGACGAGCGGGCCCGCGCAGTGGCTGCCGGACTCCTGTCACGCGCGAAGGACCGGCCCGAGCCCGCCCTGCTGCTCTACGTGCCCGGCCTGGACTACCTCGCCGGGCTGTTCGGCTGCTTCTACGCCGCGGTCCCCGCGGTCCCCGCCTTCCCGCCGGACCCGTTCCGGCTGGCGCGCACCCTGCCCCGGCTCGCGGCGATCATCGAGGACGCCGGCGCCGACACCGTCCTGACCACGTCGGGCATCGCCCCGCTCATCGCCGACTGGCTGGCGACCGCGGTCGAGGATCGAGCCCCCCGGCTGCTCGCCACCGACACGCTCGACGGCGCCGGGTCCGTGACCGCCCCTGCTCCGGGACGTCTCGCGCTGCTCCAGTACACCTCGGGCTCCACCTCGCTGCCACGCGGTGTGATGCTCGGTCACGACCGGCTGCTCGGCAACTGCCGTGAGATCGCGCGGGGGTTCGGGATCCGCCCGGACACCACCGGCGCCCTCTGGCTGCCGCCCTACCACGACATGGGGCTGATCGGCGGCATCCTCACCCCGCTGTTCATGGGCGTGCCCATGACGCTGATGTCCCCCGTGACGTTCCTGCGCCGCCCGGCCGCCTGGCTGCGCATGGTCTCCCGGTACGGCGCGACGGTCACCGGTGCCCCCAACTTCGCGTACGACCTCTGCCTGCGCCGTGTGACGGACGCCGACGCCGAGGGGCTGGACCTGTCGCAGGTCGAGTTGACCTTCACCGGTGCCGAGCCGGTGCGGGCGGACACGATGGCGCGGTTCGTGGAGCGTTTCGGCCCGCAGGGATTCCGCGCCGAGTCGTTCTACCCGTGCTACGGGCTCGCCGAGGCGACCCTGTTCGTGACCGGCGGCACGCCGGGCGAGGGGTGGCGCGAGGCGCGCATCGGGCGCGACGCGTTGGAGACGCGGGGCGAGGCCCGACGCGCCGCCCCGGGGACGGACGCGCGGACGCTGGTCAGCTGCGGACCGCCCGGCCCGGACACCCGGCTGCTGATCGTCGATCAAGTCAGCGGGGAGCCGCTCGCGGACGGCACGGTCGGCGAGATCTGGGTCGCCGGCCCCGGTGTCGCCGACGGCTACTGGCGGCGGCCCGAGGAGACCTCCGAGACGTTCGGCGCGACCACGGTGGACGGCGACGGACCGTATCTGCGCACCGGTGACCTCGGGTTCCTCTCGGACGGGGAGCTGTTCGTGACAGGACGGCTGAAGGACCTGATCGTCGTCAACGGGCGCAACCACCACCCGGTCGACATCGAGCGGGCCTGCGAGGCCGCGGTCCCCGGGATCCGGCGCAACTGCGGCGCCGCGTTCGCCGTAGAGGGCGCGGCGGGGGAGCCCGAACGCGTGGTGGTGATCTACGAGGCCGACCCGGCCGACGAGGAGCGGTACACGGCGGTGCTCGACGGCATCAGGCGGGCGGTGTCGACGGAGGTGGGTGTGGCGCCGTACGCCGTGGTGCTGGTGCGGCCGCGCACGACGCCGAAGACCTCCAGCGGCAAGGTGCAGCGGTGGCTGGCCCGTCGGCAGTACCTCGCCGGGGAGCTGGAGGAGCTGGCGCGACGGCAGCAGACCCGGCCCGCGGGCAGACGGGACGACCGCATCTACGAAGGGGCCGGGCGATGATCGTCAAGGTCAGGGGCATCCTGCTCCGCTTCACCGACTACCGGACCGAGATCGAGGTCGACGGCGACACCGTGCGCGCCGGACTCGACCGGCTCACCGAGCGCTACCCGAACCTCGGCGAGGTCCTGCTCGACCGCGAGGGCGCCGTGCGCGCGACCCATCTGATCGCCCTCAACGGCGAGCGGCTCACCCAGGACGAACTCGACCACGAGGCCACCGAGGACGACCGCGTCGACATCGTCACCGCCATCTCCGGAGGCTAGGGACTGATGCCGCGCAGCTCCACGTTCGAGGCCGTGCTCGACGCGAGCCTGTTCACTCCGACGCAGTTGCAGACCGTCTCGGTCGCGCGGCTGGCCTTCCAGGCGGGCACCCGCTGGCTGCGCGACCACGTGTGCAGCCACCGCGTCCTGGTGCGTGAGCACCGGGTCGGATTCGTGCTGTGGTCCTGGCAGTTGGAGTACGACCGGCCGCTGCGGTTCCTGGACGCCGACGAGGCCCTCGTCGACGTGCGGGCGCGGGTGCGCGGCCCACGTTCGTCGCAGCTGGAGGTGGAGATGACGCTCACCGGCCCCGCCGGGGTCGCGGTGCGCAGCCGGGCCGCCTCCGTGCCCCTGCGGCTCAGCGGCGACGAGGCGCTCTCCGGGGCGCCCGCCCCGCTGCCGGACACCGTGGTCGCCGCCTTCCGCGACGACGAGGTGGAGCGCACCCCGCACCTCTCGCCCGTCCGCTCGCTGTGGGCCACCCTCCGGCGCGACGGCGAAAAGCTCGCCGAGGGCACCGTGCCCGTACGGGTCCACCGCCACCAGTGCGAGGTCGCCGACCAGTGGTACTGGGCCGAGACCCTCGGCTTCGCCGGCGGCGCCCGGGAGGAACTCGTGCTCCGGCACGGCGGCGAGGCCCCGCTGCTGCGCCGCGCGCTGGCCGACGGCATCCGGCGCGTCGACGTCACCTGGCTGCGCGCCGGTCAGCTGTGGGACCTGCTCCAGGTCCGCACGACCGCGTACCGGCACGGTGAGGAGCTGGCCTTCGTCCACGAGATCGCCCCCGACGGGGAGGCCGACGGGGAGCCGTACGCGATCGTGGTGGAGCGGGTATGACCTCCACGTTCGAACGCGCGGAGGCGCTGGAGCAGGCGCTCGGCTGCCCGTTCGACCCGGACACCGGGATGTCACTGGCCGGGGGTGTGCGCGCCGACGAGTCCGAGAGCGAGCCCACCGAGGCGTACGAGGCGGCCTGGTCCGCGGGACTCCACCGGGACCTGGTCCCGGTCTCCGACGGCGGCCGGCTCGACTCCTTCGAGTGGCTGACCGCCGTGGTCCGCGCGGTCTCCCGGCGCGACCTGGCCGTCTCCATCGGCCTCGGCTCCACGTTCCTCGCGGCCGCGCCGGTGTGGATCTGGGGCGACGAGGGACAGCGGCGCCGGGTCGCCGAGCTGGTCCTGGCCCGCGCCTGGGGCACCGCCGGGATCAGCGAGGAGGCCGCGGGCAGCGATCTGCTGGCCACGGCCACCCGCGCCGTCCCGCACCCCGACGGACACGTGCTGAACGGGCGCAAGTGGCTGGTCGGCAACGGCAGCCGCTCGTCGTTCGCCACCGTCCTGGCCGCCTCCGACCCCTCGTACGGGCTGTTCCTGCTGGACTTCGACACCCTCCGCGACACGGGCGTGCGCAGGCTGCCCAAGGTGCGCACCCTGGGTCTGCGCGGGCACGACCTCAGCGGCTTCGTCCTCGACGGGTGCCGCGTCGGCGCCGACGCCGTGCTCGGCCGACCTGGCCGTGGCATCGAGATGGTCTCGGGGATGCTCCAGTTCACCCGCACCCTCGTCGGCGCCGCCGGTCTCGGCGCGGCCGACACCGCCCTGCGCATCGCCCTGCGCCACGCCCGCAGCCGCATGCTCTACGGACGGCCCGCGCTGGCGCTGCCCCCGGTGCGGGCGCTCCTCGCGCGCGGCTTCGCCGACCTGCTGGTGGCCGAGTGCACCGAACTGGCGGCGGCCCGCGCCCTCGACGTGGCAAGGCAGCGGACGGCCCTGTGGTCCGCGGTGGCGAAGTACGTCGTACCGGGCCTGTGCGTGGACAGCGTGGCCGCGAGCGCCGAGGTGCTCAGCGCCCGCGCCTACCTCCGTGAGGGCGTCGCGGGCGGAGCCTTCCAGAAACTGCGCCGGGATCTGGCGGTGACGCCGGTGTTCGAGGGCACAGAGCTCGTCCAACTCGACACCGTGCGAGCGCAGGTGAGCGGCGCGGCCCGCCGGCGCGGGGCGTCCGCGAAGCTGCCCCTGCCCCTGCTGTACGGCTTCGGCGACCCGGTGACCTCCCCCGCACCGCGGGAACAGCGCCCCTCGCTCACCTTCGGCGGCGCCGACGAGGTGGTCGACCTGCTCGACGAGACGGTCGAGGCCCTCGACGACGCGGAGTCGGCCAAGCTCGCCCGCCGTCTCCTGCCCGTCCGCGACGAGGCACGGGCCGTGCTGCACGCGCGCGGCGCCCACCGCACGGACGAGACGTACGAGGCGGCGCGCCGGCACTGCCTGGTGCACGCGGCCGCCTGCTGTCTGCACACCTGGCTGCACCGCCGCACCGCGCTCGGCGGCCTCGCGGCGGAGCCCGCCTGGCTCTCGGTCGCGCTGCGCCGGGTCCTCGCCCGGCTCGGGCAGCCCGTCGAGCCCGACCCGGCGGCCGAGGAGCTGCTGGTGCGCCGACTGGAGGACCTCGACGACACCGACCGCGCGTTCTCGCTCGTACCCCTGCGGCTCGCGCCGCAGCACCGGGCACCGACCTCGTAGGAGTACGCCATCACCACGACACCCGCCAAGGCCGCTGACCACGCCGTCGAGCCCGTGGACGACTGGCTGGTCCCGCTCCTGCTCGAACTCCTCGGCTGGGACGAGGAACTGCCACTGGAGCGCACGCTCGCCGAACTCGGCCTCGACTCGCTCACCGCCGCCCAGCTCTCCGTGGAGGTCGAGGAGCGCACCGGCGCCCACATCCCGCTGGAACGCTTCCTCGGCGACGAGACCCTGGCCGACCTCACGCGCGCGGTCCGGGAGGCGACGGCGTGACCACGCGGGCCCATGCGGTCGACATCATGAACCGGGGCGTCCCGGGGCACCGCACCCTCGACGCGGAGGTCAGCGAGGCCCGGCGCGAGGCCCGCGAGCGGTTCGCGCGCTTCGTGCTGGAGGACGCCAACCCCGGCACCCACTTCCGCAACCACACCCGGCGGTCCCTCGACAGACGGTTGTTCGAGCGGGCCGGCGAGCTCGGACTGCTGCGCTTCTCACTGCCCGAGGAGGTCGGCGGCGAAGGGCGGGACAAGCTCGCCTGGGGCGTGGTAGTCGAGGAGATCGCCCGCCTCTCCCGCGACCCCGGCTTCGCCGTCCTGCTGGACATCAGCGTCGAGATCGCCGAGTTGCTCCTGTCGAGCGGCCGACGCGAACTCATCGACCGGTACGTGCCGGACCTCATGGCCGGGCGCCGCTTCGGGGTCCAGGGCGCCTACGAGAACCTCGACCCCTACGACTACCGCTCCACCGCCCGCCTGGAGGGCGGCGCGTGGGTGCTCAACGGAGCGAAACGGTTCCTGGCCGGGGCCAGGTTCGCCGACCTGTTCCTGCTCTTCCTGCGCGACGAGGCCTCCAACGACATGCTGGCCTTCGCCGTCGAGAAGGACGACCCGGGGGTCACCGCGCTCCCCATGGACACCATGGGCCTGCACACCATGGGCCTCGGTCAGGTGCTGCTGCACGACGTACGGCTGCCGCAGTGGCGGCTGGTGTGGCGGGCGGACGCGCTCAGCGAACTCAACACCTACGCACGGATCCGCCGCACGATGAGCGCGTGCGGGGTGCTGGGCGCGCTGGACGGCGTCGTCGACACGTGCGTGGAGGCGCTGTCCGCGCGGCGGCGGGGCGGACGGCCTGTGCTGGAGTACACCAACGTCGAGCGGTCGGTCGGCGAGATGCGGATGCTGCTCCAGAGCGCCCGGGCGAGCGTCTACCGCGCCCTCGACGGCACCCGCTCCCCCGACCGCGACCCCCACTTCGACGAGTTCGCCACGGTCGCCAAACACCAGGCCGCCGACTGCGCGCTGCGCATCAGCCACCTCGTCATGGGCCTCCAGGGCGGCGAGGCCTACATGTCCACCTTCCCCTGGGAACGCTTCACCCGCGACGTCCTCGGCCTCGTCTCCGGCCAGGGCTCCCAGGAGACCCTCCTGATCCAGCTGGGCCAGCGGTCCATCACGGCCCTGGAGGGTGACCGCGTCCGCGAGGAGGCGGCGGAACGGGCCGTCACCGTACGGGCGGACCAGTGGTGGGTGCTGCACGCGGTGGCGGCGGGGGAAGGAACGGAAGAGTTCGCCGGGCCTGTGGCGGCGTTGCTGGAGGCGGCGCGCCTGCCCGCGACCGAGGCGGAGGCGCGGACGCGGGTGGGCGCACTGCTCGACCGTGCGCACGCGCTGGTCGCCGATGTCCGGGCCGGGCGGGCTCCCGAGGTGCTGCCGGTCGGGCCGGAGGGGCTGTTCGAAGGGCAGCTCGAGAAGGTGGCCGCCGGGGCGTGGAGGTTCGTCGCGTGTGTCGTGGCGTACGAGTCGGGGCTGCTGACACGGCTGCTGCGGGCGCGCACCGCGCGGGAGGCGGCCGCGGATCTGCCCGAGCCGTTCACCGAGGAACTGCTGGCACTGCTGGCGGACTCCGGTGTCGTACGGCGGGACGCGCGGAGCGACGACGAGCGCTACGTCCTCGCCCCGGGGCTGGAACGGGTCGTCGTGGGCGGCGGGCGGACCCTGGCGTTCGCCGCGCGTCTGCGACGGGCCCTGGCCGGGGGTGCCCTGCTGCGGGCCGGGGTGCGAGGGGTGGGGCGGGAGTCGGTGCCGGGGTGCGGGGGTGAGGCGGCGGTGCTCGCGGACGTGCTGGTGAGTTCCCTGCTCGGGCGGTTGGAGGGGCTGGCCGTCGCCCTCGACCGCCCCGGCGCGTGGGTGGGCTGCACGGCCGATGACGAGGGCAGGTCCGCCGCCGAGCTGACCCGGCAGATCCCGTTCGTGCCGGTGCTCGACGACACGGACCTCGCCCGGGCCGACCGCCTCGCCCTGGCCTGGCTGCCCGTCGGCGGCCTGACCACGGACGCCCTGCGCAAGGCCGTGATGTCGGCGACCCGGGCACTCGTGCCCGGCGGCTGGCTCGTCCTGCCCTGCCCCCTCGCCCCCAAGCGCCCCCTGGGCGCCGCCGCCCTGCACCTGGCCCTCACCGTCACGGACGCCACCGCCCCGAACGACGACGAGGTGACGCACACCTTGCGGGAGGCGGGCCTGAGCCACATCCGCATAGGGTGGGAGGACCGGGCGCTCGGCCTGCGCCTCATCGCGGGCCGCCGGCCCTAAGGTCTTTCGTTCGGATCAGGCCGGATCCCGGACCCCGCGAGCCCGGCATGATCCGAACGAGAGGCCCTGGGGCGGAACAACGTCGGGGGGGGGGGAAACCCCCCCCCCCCCCCCCCCCCCCCCCCCCCCCCCCCCCCCCCCCGT
>NZ_JBWKCC010000013.1:49751-91127 GCF_056436655.1 Streptomyces sp. NPDC043427
GGCTTTTTTTCGTTGGGGGCAAGAAGGGTCCCGGAACTCGGGGGACCGGACGGGGTCAAAAGGCGAGTCCCTGGGGCGAAACGGCGTCGGGGGCGGCCGAACCTCCGGCCGCCCCCGATTCCATGCCCCATCCCTCAGACCGCGACAGCCTCCCGCTTCGCACGCGCCGCCCTGATGCCCTCACGCCGATCCGTGAACGACGTCGCCTTCTTGTCCAACTGGGCGATGAACGCGGCGAGTTCCTCCCGCGCGGCCTCGCCCTCCGCGCCGAACCCGTCCCGCTCGAAGACACGCAGCTTGCGCAGGATGGGCATGACGACGCTGTCGTGGTGGAGGCGCAGGTCGTAGATGCCGGCGATGGCGATCTCCGCGGACTTGCGGCCGAAGTCCTTGATGGTGGAGCCGGGCATCTCGAAGCCGACGACGACATCCCGGACGACCTGCATGGCGGTGTCCGGCGCGAGCTCGAACGCGGCCTCGACGAGGTTGCGGTAGAAGACCATGTGCAGGTTCTCGTCCGCGGCGATCCGCGCGAGCAGCGCGTCGCACAGCGGATCCGTGCTCACCTGCCCGGTGTTGCGGTGGGAGATGCGCGTGGCGAGTTCCTGGAACGCGGCGTAGGCGATCGCGTGGAGCGCGCTGAAGTTGTCGGGCCGGTCGTAGCCGCCCGACATGTGCACCATGCGGGCGCGTTCCAGGGCCTTGGGGTCGACGGCCCGGGTGACCAGGAGGTAGTCGCGCAGCGCGGTGCCGTGCCTGGCCTCCTCAGCCGTCCAGCGGTCGACCCACGTGCCCCACGCGCCGTCCTTGCCGAACTCGGCCACCGCGAAGTGGTAGCCGGGCAGGTTGTCCTCCGTCAGGAGGTTGACCACCAGGGAGGTGCGGGCCACCTCCGGCAGCGTGGCCTCCTCCTCCGTCCACGCCTCCCCGCCGAGGCGGCCGTCGAACGTACGGCCCTCGCTCCACGGGATGTACTCGTGCGGAAACCACTCCTTGGCGACGCCGAGATGGCGGTGGAGGTTGTCCTCCACAACCGGCTGCAGTTCGGCCAGCAAGGAGTGCTCGGCTCTCGCGACAAAGCGGTCGGATCGGTCGATGGGTGGCATCGTGCTCTCTTCTTCACATCGTCGCGGGAGCCGTCGACTCCCGGCGCAGACCTGACGGTTACGGGTTCTGTGCGGACCGGGACCGGATCGCGGGCGCCGCCACGGCGGCGGCCACGGCCCCGATGGCGCAGGCGAGGAACACCTGCAGATAGCCCTCGTCGTCGAGGACGTTGTGGCGCTCGAGGATGGCCGCGAGGGCGGCGATACCGAGGGCGCCACCGATCTGGCGGGTCGTCATGAGCAGACCGGTGCCGGAGGCGAAGCGCTGCGGCGGCAGCGAGGCCGTCGCCGCGTTGGAGATCGCGGTCAGCGCCGCACCGATGCCGATGCCGGCCAGGATGCCGATGGGCAGCCAGACCGCCGCGTACTGCTTCTCGGTCCCGAGCAGCAGGTACATCGCGGCGCACGAGGCACCGAAGAGCGCCGAGCCGATAACGACCGCCAGCCACTGGCTGGCCGGACCGACCCGGCGGCCCACGATCATGGCCCCGATCGCGGCGGCGAACGCACCCGGCGTCACCGCGAGACCGGCCTTCAGCTCCGAGTAGCCCCACACCGCGTTCAGGAAGAGCAGGGAGCTCAGGAGGTAGGAGTACATGGCCGCGCCGAAGAGCAGCGAGGTGGCATTGGTGGCCGCGAAGGAGCGGCTGCGCCACAGGTCCAGCTCGAGGGCGGGCGCGGAGTGCCGCTTGGAGAGCACCAGAGCCACCGCCAGGAGCGCCGCACCACCGATCAGCAGGCCGAGCACACGACCGCTGCCCCAGCCCCACTCGGTGCCCTGCGTCACGCCGAAGACGACACCGCCGACGCCCAGCGCCAGAGCAAGGGTGCCGAGCGGGTCGGGCAGCCTGCGCCCGGTCGGCGCGTCACCGACGAGCTTGGCCGCGCCGGCCAGGATCGCGAGCCCGATCGGCAGGTTGATCAGGAAGACGCTGCGCCAGCCCCAGACGTCCACCAGGAGTCCGCCGAGGCTCGGACCCACGGCGGCGGCCATGCTGCCGACCGCGCCCCAGACGCCGATGGCCACCTGACGGCGGGCCGGGGGCGTGTGCTGGAGGACCAGTCCGAGTGCCGAGGGAATGAGCCCGGCGGCACCCACGCCCTGGAGGGCACGGGCGGCGATGAGCATGGGCACGCCCGAGGCGAGCCCGCTGAGCAGCGAGGCCACGATGAACACGGCCGTGGACACCAGGAACAGCTTCTTGCGTCCGATGACGTCGGCGACCCGGCCGGCGACCGCCAGCAGCGCCGCGAACACGACGGTGTACGCCGTGACGACCCAGGTCAGCTGGGACAGCGAGGCATCGGGGAAGTCGGCACGCAGATCGGAGAAGGCGATGTTCACGACCGTGGTGTCGAGCACGGCGAGGAACGTGGCGCCCGACGCGACGAGCAGGGCGAGTTTGGCCGAGGCCGCGGCCGCAGCGGAGGTCCGCGCCTGCTCGGCGTCCTCCGACTGCTCTGTCTTGGCCGGACCGGCGTCCGACGAGTGGGGTGAGGCGGTCGTCATGCGAGGTGATCCCTTCGTCTGATGCGCCGCCGTCGCCCGGTCCGCAGCGGCCGCACCCGCCACACAAAACTAAACGACCGTGCGTACATTTAAAAGGGGGCACACACCGATTCAGGCGCGATGAGACCCATCGCTGGCCGAAAGGTGCTCGGCGGGCAGCCGCACGACCACGGCCCCGACCCACCCACCCCGCCCACGTATTCACGCGCGGGCGCCCGGACCGAGAGCCCGCTCCGTCAGCTCCTGCGCCGCCCCCGTGTAGGCGGCCGGGTCCAACAGCCCTTCAAGTTCGCGCGCACCGAACAAGGACGCGATCTCAGGCCGGCCGGCGAGGATCTCTGCGAGGGAGCTCCCCGTGGCGGCACTCTCCGCCGACGCACGGCTCACCACCTCCTTCGCCGTCGCCTTGCCGAGCGCCGAAGCCAGCACCGCCGCAAGCCGCTCGGAGACGATCAACCCGCCGGTCAGCCCCAGGTTGGCCCGCATGCGCTCAGCCGACACCACCAGCCCGCCCACCAGCTCGCGCGCGGTGTACGCGGCCCCACCCGCCAACCGCAAACACTCACGCAACGGCTGCCACTCCGCATGCCAGGCCCCGGCCGACCGCTCGTCCTCGGAGAGCATCGCCTGCGTCAGCACACTCGCGTACGCGGGCACCTGAAGAGCGGCCGAACGGATCAGCGTGGCCAACGCCGGATTGCGCTTCTGCGGCATCGCCGAGGAGACCCCCCGCCCGGCCGCGGCAGGCTCCGCCACCTCGGCCGTCTCGGTACGCGCCAGCGACTGCACATCCACCGCGATCTTGCCCAGCACCCCGGTGACCACAGCGAGTTCACCGGCCAGGGTGGCGACCGGCGCACGGTGACTGTGCCAGGGAAGCAACGGCGCACGCAGACCGGTCTCCTCGGCGAACCGCTCCGTCAACCGCCGGGCGTACGCATCCGCCATCGGCTCCCCCCGCTCCTCGCGGTGCAGCCGCTCGTACTCGACGTACCCCGCCAACGTGCCGGCCGCCCCGCCGAGTTGAACGACAAGCCCCTCCGCCCGCACCCGCCGCAGCCGCTCCGCCGCCCCGTTCACGGCCACCAGCCACCCGGCGGACTTGAGCCCGAACGTCGTAGGTACGGCATGCAGCGCAAGCGTCCGCCCCGCCATCAGCGTCCCGGTGTGCGCACCGGCCAGAGCCCGCAGCGAACCGGCCACAGCGTCAAGGTCGGCCAACAGCAGGTCCAGCACCCGGGCGGCCACGAGCATCAACCCGGTGTCGAAGATGTCCTGACTGGTCGACCCCCGGTGCACATAGTCCGCGGCCTCAGGATCCTTGGCCGCCACCAACGCGGTGAACGCCTGCACCACGGCCACGACCGGATTGGCCGCACCCCGGCTGAGCACGGCGAGCTCCCGCAGATCCAGCTGTTCGGCACGGGCCAGCCCGCTGATCGTCCGCGCCGCGTCGGCGGGCACGTTGCCGAGCCCCGCCTGGGCGCGCACCAGCGCCGCCTCCGCGTCGAGCATCGCCTGAAGCCACGCCAGATCGGACGTGGCCTCCTCCGCGGGAGTACCGGCGCGCACGGGGCTGAGCAGCCCGGCGTCGATGTCGAGGACGCTCACCGCGTCAGCTCCCCCATCATCTCGTTGTCAGGTCGAAGGGCCGCCGCGGACGCGAGCACGGCACACGCGATCGCGTCCGAGTCCTGAAGCGTCACCGAGTTCACCCCGGGCCGTATCCCGGCCGCCGTGGCCCAGTGCACGGACTCCGTGGGCACGCCGAAGGCGAAGCGGCGCGGATGCGCCCGCCCCTCGGCGTCGATCAGCCGGAACGGCGCGTCGGTGACGGCGAGGCCACCGGTCTCGTACGACGTCCCCTCGGGGTCGGCGACCTCGTGCGGCCGGCACTGTCCCGACTCCAGAAGCATCCGCAGCAACGGATCGGCGGTGGTGCGCAGGTCGATCTCCGGCAGCCGGGCCTCGATCAACGTGGTGGCCGACGTCCGGGAGCCGGGGACCGCGGGGGACTCGACCGCGAACACCCCGCCCGCCTCGTCGGCCTCGGCGCGCGCGTCGGGCCCGAGCACGCGCAGCACCCCCGCCTCGATCAGAGCGATCGCCTCCTCGATCCGGCTGGCGGGCGGACCGATGGAGAGGAACCCGTTCAACGGCGTGTACCACCCCTCCAGATGCTGCCGGTGCGAGCGCCCCGTGAGACCCCCGTGGTCGACGACGAGCCGCAGCTCGTTGCGCAGGTCACGCAGCACGTCGAGCGCGGCCTTGAGCGGACCGTCGACATTGCCGGTGCGCGCCGCCACGAGGTCCGCCCGCAGATGACCGACGAGCCAGTCCCGGAAGTCCTCCGGCGAGACGAAGGCCCGTCCCTCGTACGGTCGGGCGATCCGGTTCCAGTCCCAGCGATCGGCGGGGGCGACGCCGAACTCGTCGAGGAGGTCCCGCTCCTGCCGGCTGCCCGGCGCCGCCGCGAGGTAGGCCTCGCGCAGCCGGCGCGCGTCGCCCGCCCGGTCGGCGGCCGTGAGCAGCGCCGTGTAGTAGACGGTCTCGACCTCCTTGGAGACCAGCGGCCACACCGTCTCACGGAAGTCGATCCCGCCCCGCCGCCGGGACCGCGCCCGCAGCTCCTCGATCATCTCGACGGTCAGCACGGCCGGTTCGTGCCGCCCGTGCGCGCCCTTCTGGTTCTCGCCCCGCGCGTGGAAGGGCAGACCACGGCGGGAGCCCGCGACCATCCGGGGCTCTTGGCCGGACGGCAGGTACACCAACCGGTCACCCCGCCGCTCGAACCGCCCGCCCCGCCCGAGCGTGAACAGTGCCATGTAGTCGAAGAAGTTGAGCCCGAGCCCGATCAACGCGACCGTCTCGCCCGCCGCCACCTTCGTCAGGTCCACGTCCGCCGGATTGGCGGGCGTGACATAACCGAGCCCGTGCCCCGCGGCGAAGTCGCCCAGGTCGCGCTGGCGTCGGGAGTGCCGTACCGGCAGGTGCCCCTGGGCGAGGACGACGACGTCGAGGCCCTTCACGAACGTGCCGTCGTCGAGCCGCACGCACTGGGTGCCGTCGGGCTCGTCGTCGAGCGCGACCGCGCGGGCGCGGTGCACGACGGTGGTCAGGCCGCTCGGCGCGGTCTTCGTGACCCGCTGGAAGACCCACTCCAGGTAGTGGCCGTAGAAGGACCGGGTGGGGTAGGAGTCGGGGCCGAGCGCGCGTGCCTCGCCGAGGACCCGTTCGTCGTGCTGCCGACCGTCCATGGGGCCGATGAGGGTGAGGAAGCGCGCCCACTCGTACAGGCTCGGCCCGGGGACGAGCGCCCCCTCGATGCGCACGCTGTCGTCGGTGAACATCGTGACCTGGGAGGCCACCGTGTTCATCAGCAGGTGCTCGGACTGGTCGGTGCGCCACACCTGCCCGGCGCCCGGCGGATACGGGTCGACCACGTGCACGGTGATCGTGGTGTCGTCCGCGGCCGCAGCGGCGTTCGCACACAGCCGTTCGAGGACCGAGAGGCCGCGGGGCCCGGCACCGATCACGCAGACGTCGAGCCGTCGGCTGGTCATAGTCACTCTCTCCACTGGGTCGGAAGTCGTCGTGGGCCCGGTCGGCCGCCCAACGGGTGACGGCTGGGGTCTTTCGTCTGGATCAGGCCGGATCAGGGGGCGGGGTCCGGTGCCGTGCGTCGCAAGGCGGAGGAGGGCGGCAGGGCGGAGCCCTGCCAGCCGACGACATCGCGCCGGGGCGCGGCACCGGGACCCGCGAGCCCGGCGTGATCCGAACGCGAGGCCCTGAGGCACCGGCGCCTCATTTCCCCGCGGCCGCACCGCTCAGGCTCAGGCCCTCGGGAGCCCGCCCCTGGATCAGGCCACGCCCGAGCACTCCGCGGGCCAGGGCGTCGTTGAGGTGGGCCCTGCCGGAGGGGCCGTGGGCCGACGGCGCCTCGGCCAGCTCCTTCAGCGCGTCCACCGCCGCGCCCAGCTCCAGCGCCAGATCCGTCAGCACCTCCACGACCGCGGCCGCGTTGGAGCTGAGGATGTCCGTCCACAGGTCGGCGTCGCCCGCAGCGATCCGGGTGGCGTCGCGCAGCCCCTGCCCGGCGAGTTGGAGGTGGTCCTCGTCGCCGTGCAGCAGCCGGGCCGCGAGAAGGCTCGCGACCAGGTGCGGGGTGTGCGAGACGAGGGCCACCGCCCGGTCGTGCTGGGAGGGTTCCATGACCACCGGCCGCGCCCCGCAGAGTTCGGCGAGTGCCGTGGCCCGGCCGACCGCCCGCTCACCGGCGCTCTCCGCCGGGGTCAGCACCCAGGGCCGGCCTTGGAAGAGATCGGCCTGGGCCGCGAGCGGGCCGGACTGCTCCCGGCCCGCCATCGGGTGCCCGCCCACGAAGCGGGCCAGGTCGCAGCCCAGTTCCGCCGCCTCAGCCTGCGGTCGCACCTTGACGCTGGAGACGTCGGTGAAGTCGTGGGCGAGCCCCCGCAACTGCTGCTGGTGCAGGGACGTCGCCACATGCTGCGGTGGTACGGCGAGAACGGCCAGGTCCACCGGTGTGCGGGGCGCCCCCACCACCCCCGCGCCGAGGTCGGCCGCGGTGTGCGCCGCCTCGGGGTTCTCGTCGAGGAGGTAGGGGGTGATGCCCCGGCCCCGCAGGGCCAGGGCGATCGACGTGCCGATCAGACCCGTTCCGACCACCGCGACACTGCGCATCAGCGGGTGCGCCACAGCACGGGGAGAAACTCGGGGTCCGCGTAGTCCGGCGTCCCCTGGGCGGTCTTTCGCACCACGACGTCGTGGTTGTACGAGACCTCGGTGCCGTCGGAGCGGCGGAAGGCGCGGTAGCGGTTCTCGCCGTCCTGGAGGTGGAAGGAGATGGCACGACGCGGCCGGTCGCTCACGTTGGCACCGCTGCCGTGGTAGGTGCGGCAGTGGTGGAAGCTGACGTGGCCCTTGGGGATCTCCATCGGGATCTTGCGCACCTCGACGCCGTTGTACGCGGCGTTCTCCTCCAGCATCTGGTCGAGTTCGCTGCGGTCGCGCTCGGCGAAGTGCAGGGAGGTCGCGTCGTTGGCGGCGGTCTCCTTCCACCGGTGGCTGCCGTCCACCATCGTGATGGTGCCCATCTCCTCGCCGCAGTCGTGGAAGGGGATGAACGCGGTCAGCATCCGCTCGGAGGTGGAGGTGGCCCAGTAGTGCCGGTCGAAGTGCCAGGGCACGATGTTCGACTGCTCCCCGGCCACCGGCGGCTTGTAGATCAGGGTGGACTGGAACACCCGTATCTCCTCGGCCTCGGCGAGCCGCGCCGCCACCGCGCCGAGCAGCGGCTTGCGCAGGATGCGGCCGATGGTGTCGTCCTCGTAGTGGATGTAGTCGTTGTGCCGCTGCACCTTGCCGTGTCCGGGCTCCCAGTAGGCGAGCTTGGGCGGGCGCACCGGCAGGGTCCGGTCACGGTGACCCGCGTAGAAACGCTCGCTGGCCGACTCCAGGAGGTCGATCTCCTCGTCGGTGAACAGCTTCTTGGACAGGTACCAGCCGTGCTCGAGGTAGGAGTCGACTTCCTCGTCGGTGGGCAGGAGCGCGCGCTCCTCGTCGGTCAGCGTGAACAGTGCGGTGTCGTGAACAGTCACGGTCTTCCTCAACTACTGCGATCGCGGGCAGGGTAGGGCGGGGGTGCGAGGGCGTGAAATGCCGTTACGGCGTCAGGCCATCGCCTTCTCGCGGGCCACGGCCTCGTAGAGGGCCTTGATGTTGCCGCTGCCGAAGGTGCGGGCGCCGTGCCGGTCGATGACCTCCCAGAAGAAGGTCTTCCGTACGTGCATGGACTGGGTGAAGATCTGGAAGACCTGGCCCCAGTGGTCCTGGTCGACCAGGACGTTGGTGCGCCGCAGGTCCTCCATGCGCAGGTCGGGCTTGTCCAGACGCTCCGCCAGCTCGTCGTAGTAGGTGCCGGGCGTGTCCAGGAAGGTGACGCCGCGCTCCTCCATGGCCGGGACGGTGGTGACGATGTCGTCGGTGAGCAGGGCGAGATGCTGCACGCCGGCACCGCCGTGACGGGCCAGGAAGGTGTCGATCTGGCCGGGCTGACGGTCGGTCACGGGCTCGATGAGCGTGAAGGTGACCTTGCCGGACGGACTCTGGACCACCTTGGAGTCCATGGCCTGCTCGCCGACCTCGATGAACTCCTCGAAGATCTGGCTGAACCCGAAGACCTTCTCGTAGAAGGCGACCGTCGGCCGCAGCTCGCCGGCCGGCAGGCAGATCGCCGCGTGGTCGACGGTGTGGAGCAGCTGCTCGCTCTCGTCGGGGTCTGCGACGAAGATGTCCATCGTGCCGGGCAGGAAGTCGTCCCGGTCGCCGGTGCGCTGCACGAACCGGTGGGCGACGTCGCCGAAGCCGAGCACGGCGGCGGTGACGACCTCGGTGCCGCACCGGCTGTGCACGACGGGCTCCTCCACGGCGGTCGCCCCTCGCTCGACCGCCGTCTCGAACGCCTTGGCGGCGTCGGACACCTCGAAGGCGATGTTGGCCACGCCGTCGCCGTGCTGGGAGACGTACTGCGCCGCCGGGTGGTCCGGGGTCAGCGCGGAGGTCAGCACGACGTCGATGCCGCCCTGGCGCAGCAGCAGGGACCGGCTGTCCGCCTGGCCCGTCTCGGGGCCCGCCTGGCCGCGCACCCGGAAGCCGAACGCGGTGCAGAGATAGAACGCGGACTGCTGGGCGTCGCCGACGTAGAACTCGACGTGGTCCACGGCTCCGATGTTCACGTGCTCTCTCCCTCTAACTGTCGCTTGGTGCGGGTGCTGGCGGTGCCGAACAGCAGGCTGACGTTGTGGCCGCCGAAGGCGAACGAGTTGGAGATGGCGGCCTCGACCGGGGTGCGCCGCGCCTCGCCGCGCACATGGTCGAGGTCGCAGGCCGGGTCCACCTCGTCGAGGTTGTGGGTGGGCGGCAGCGCGCCGCGCGAGATGGCGAGGGCGCAGATGGCCGCCTCCACCGCGCCGGAGCCGCCGAGCAGATGCCCGGTCATGGACTTGGTGCTGCTCACCGCGGGCGAGCGGTCCCCGAACACGGCCCTTACGGCCTTGGTCTCGGCGACGTCGCCCAGCTTGGTGGCGGTGCCGTGCGCGTTGATGTAGCCGATGTCGTCGGGCGTCAGACCGCCCGTCGTGAGGGCCTTGCGCATGGCCTGGGCGGCTCCCTCGCCGCCCGGGCGCGGTGCGGTGGGCTTGAAGGCGTCGGTCGTGGCGCCCCAGCCGAGGAGGTCGGCGTAGCCCGCGGCGCCGCGGGCGTCCGCGTGCTCGGCGCGCTCGATGACCAGCACCCCGGCGCCCTCCGCCAGGACGAACCCGTTGCGGCGGCGGTCGAAGGGGCGGCTGGCCGCCTCCGGGTCCTCGTCCCAGCCGCTGGCCAGCGCCCGGGCGTGGGCGAACGCCAGCGCGGAGGTCGGGTTGAGCGGGGCCTCGGCTCCGCCGCAGACCACCACGTCGGCCTCGCCGTACCGGATCAGCCGGGCGGCCTCCGCCACGGCGTGGGCACCGGCGGCGCAGGCCGTGGCGATGGCCGAACTCCAGCCCCGGATGCCGTGCTTGATGGCGATCCGGGCGGCCGCCATGTTCGGCAGCATGCCGGGCAGCAGGTAGGGGCTGACCGCCGTCGGGCCGCGCTGGACCCGCTCGTGGGTCTGCGCCTCGTACGTGGTCAGGCCGCCGGCGCCGCTGGAGACGACCACGGCGACCCGGTCCGGGTCGGCGTCCCGGCCGACCACGAGCCCCGCGTCGGCGAGGGCGTCGTCGGCGGCGGCCAGGGCCATCAGGGCGTAGCGGTCGACGAGCCGGCCCTCGCTGGGCGGCAGCACCTCCCGCGCCTCGATGCCGGGGGCGATGCCGGCGGTGCCCACCGTGCCGTCGAGCAGATGCCCCTCCGGCGGCCTGCGCAGACCGGACTTGCCGTGGCACAGGGCGTCGAAGGTGTCGGCGGCGCCGCGGCCGAGCGGGGTGAAGGTACCGAGCCCGGTGATGACGGCGCCCGAGTGCGCGGCGGTCATACGGCCACCTGCTTCGCGGAGGCCTCCCGGCCGAGCAGTTCGCCGTCGAGGAAGCGCTGGCGCAGCACCAACTTGCGGACCTTGCCGGTCGCGCCGAGCGGGATACGGTCCGGGCTGACCACGACCACGCGCTCGACGGTGCGGGCGACGTGCGGGTCCAGCGCGGCGAGCACCTCGGCCGTGCGGTCGGCCTCCTGGTCCGCCGCCGGGTCCAGCATGAGCAGCACCGAGGTGACGACCCGGCCGTCCTTGGGCACGGCGACGACAGTGCACTCGAGCACGTCGGCGCAGTCGGCGAGGACGCGCTCCTCGCAGAGCATGGTGTAGAGGCGGTGGCCGTCACCGAGGTCGACGGCGTCCACGAGACGGTCGACGTGGTAGTAGTAGCCCTCCTCGTCGCGGAAGACGAGGTCGCCGGTGAGGAAGTAGCCGTCCCGGCGGGTCCGGTACGTGGTCACCGAGTCGTTCCAGTAGCCCAGCGACAGCGTCGGCGCGCTGATGGCGAGCTGGCCGACCTCGCCGACGCCGAGCTTCTCGCCGTCGTCGTCGACGACCGCCACGTCGGAGAAGGCGTGCGGCTTGCCGATGCAGCGGCCGTAGCGGCTGGTGTCGAGGGTGTGGGTGATGTGGAACTGGGAGTGCCCCATCTCCGAGGAGCCCAGGCCGTCCACGAAGAACGAGCCGGGAGTCTGCACCCGCCCCCGCGCGGTGACGGACTCCCGCGTGCCGGTGGCGATGAGCTTGCGGATGTGCGCCTCGTGCGCGCAGTCCCCGGTGTTCCACCAGGTGCGCACGGAGGCCAGATCGCGCTTCGACAGGTCCTCCCCGGCGAGTTCCGACCAGGTGGCGGCGAAGCCGAGGACGCTGGCCGGCTGCCAGGACTCGATGGCGTCGAGCACCAGGGAGCCGGTCTGCCGGGACACCACGGCCAGCTGGGCGCGGTTGGTCAGGGCGAGGTTCACGGCGATGACGGTGGCCGCGTGCGCCGACGGCAGCGCACCCAGCATCCGGTCCAGGCCCTGCCCCTTGGGCAGCGACAGCCGGTGGCGGATGGCCGCGAAGAGGCTGTGGTGGGAGTGGGTGACGGCCTTGGGCAGGCCGGTCGTACCGGAGGAGTGGGTGATGACCACGGGCTCGTTGCCGTGGTGCCGGTAGGGCTTGGGTGCCTCGGCGGGGTCGCCCTTGCCCAGGTCGGCCGGGTCCGCGAGCAGCGGTGTGGTGTTGCCTGCCGAGGACAGCCCGTCCCAGTGCGGGACGTCGGCGATGACCCCGACGGCCCGCAGCCGCCTGATGTACTCGGCCGCCTGCTCGGCGGGCAGCCTGCCGTTGATGAGCGCGGGAATCGCGCCCAGGCGGGCGAGCGCCAGGTAGCTGAGGACCTGGTCGGCGCCGTCCGTCACCCAGACGGCGACCGGGTCCCGGGGCTTGACCCCGAGGCCGTGCAGCGCGGAGGCCCGGGCGGCGACGCGCTCGCCGAGCTGGGCCAGGGTGAGGGCCTGCCAGGCCGGATGGCCGTCCACCTCGGTGTCGAAGGTCAGGGTCGGAGTGTCGAGGCCGGTGCCCCGCTCGATCAGTGTGGTCAGCACGTTGCCCACGCCCAGCCGTTGATCGGCCGCGAGTTCCGCGCGCTCGTTCTTCGGGTTCATTCCCGGGGTCCCCTACTTTCGGGCCTTGTGTCTCGGTCTTCGCGTACGGCATCGCCGTCTCGGACTCGCCGCGTACTTCGCGTACGGCGGGTCCCGTCCCGGTCTTCGCGTACGGCTTTGCCGCCCCTCCCGCCCGCCGCCGGGGCGGCCGGGCCGGGAGGGTGCGCGCAGGTCAGGCCGTTTCCGGCCGAGGGATCACTTGGCCGCGGCAGCGGCGGCGGAGGCCCGGTCGACGATCTCCTTGACGAGACCGGAGACGGTCAGGAGCGCGACGGTCTCCATCTCGTCCTCCTCGAACTTCACTCCGTACGTGTCCTCGACCTGGATGGCTATCTCGGCGACGGAGAGGGACTCCAGGTCCAGGCCGGCCGGGCCGAGCGGGGTGTCGCCGGTGACCTCGGAAACGTCGTAGTTCATGTTCTTCAGCGCCTCGATGATGAACTTCTCGACCTCAGCGGACATTTGATTGACTCCTGGTTCATGGATGGGTTCGTGGATGGGCACCCGGGGCTGGACCCGGACACGGTGACGGTGCTGTGGTGCACCACGGACGGAGACGAGCGCCGAACGGCACGCTCCCTGCTGCTGCGGAACGCGGCTGGAATGCTCGGCGTCGCGGAGTCCGAGGTCTGGGTGGAGCACGAGCCCGGCGGCCGCCCGTATCTCGGCGGGGCCGGCGAGGCGTTGCGCGTGAGCGTGGCCCACACGCGCGGAGCACTGGCGATCGCCCTCACGGGCAGGGCTCCGGTGGGTGTCGATGTGGAAGGGGTACGAGAGCTACGCGCCGAGGCGATGGCCCGGGCGTGGCTTCATCCCGCAGAGGCGGCCTGGATCAGCGGGCTGCCCGAGCAGGAACGCTCAGTTGCTTTCCTGTGGTTGTGGACGCAGAAGGAAGCGGTCGGCAAGGCACTGGGCCGGGGACTGCGCGGCGGGGGCATGAGCCGTTGTATGCCGCTTCCGGAGCACTGGCCTCCCGGCCCGCGCACTCCGTCGGTCCCCTGCCCCCTGCCCGGCGTCGACGATGTCGTGTCCTTCGCGGTCATGGTGGATGACGGCCGCCATGTCGTCGGCGTCGCGCTGCACGGTGACGCCGGGGACGGTTCAGACGGTGGCGGTGTCCGCGTCCAGGTGCGCCGGATCTCCTGCGGCACCCGGATCTGACTCCGCGGCCGGGGCCGCGGACCGCAGGGCCGCCCGGAGGGTCTCGGCGTTGCGCACCGGTTTGCCGGTGACGGTGCGTGGGAGTTCTGGCAGGGCGTGCAGCGTGCGGGGCCGTTTGTACGGTGCGAGGCGCGCCGCGAGCAGGGCGGCGAGGCCGTCGAAGACCTGCTGCTCCGCCACCGTCACGAAGGCCTCGATGCCGGTGCCCTGGACGACCACCGCGTCGGTGACCCCCGGCAGGGCGATGAGGGCCTGTTCGACCTCGGCGAGGTCGACCTTCAGTCCGCCGATGGAGACCTGGGAGTCCAGTCTTCCGTGGACCGTCAGCAGGCCGGTGGCCTCGTCGAAGCTGCCCGCGTCCTTGGTGCGCAGCCATCCGTCGACGAAGCGGGTCGGGTCGGCCGGTCCCACGTACGGGGTGTCCGGCAGGCCCAGGAGGATCTGCCCGTCCTCGACGCGTACCTTCATGCCGGGGGCCGGGGTGAGACCGGGGCGGTTGGTTCCGGAGAGGTCGGTGGCGATGACGCCGGCTTCGGTCATGCCGTACATGACGCCCAGATCGGCACCGTAGTTCCGGGTGAATCGTTCCCAAACATCCGTTCTGACCAGTTCGCCGCCGACGATCATCCGGCGCAGCTGGGGAAGACGGGGCGGCGTCTGGGGCGCGGTGAGGAGCGCCGCCTGGGAGGGGACTCCGAGGATGGTGGTGGGTTCGTCGCCCGCGGCGACGGCCTTGAGGATCCCGTCGACGGTCTGGGTGCCGGGCAGGACGACCTCCGTGCCGGAGGCGAGTCCGTGCAGCAGTCCGCCGACGAGGCCGAGGACGTGGATGATCGAGGCCAGCACGACGGTGCGTTCGCCCCTGCGGGGAAAGCCGTCGAGCCGGGCGTACCGGTCGAGTTCCTCCAGGAGGCTGCCGACCGTGCGGCCGATCACCTTGGAGGGGCCGGTCGATCCGGAGCTGAGCTGGAGCAGTGCGTGCGGCGAAGCGGCCGGGCGGCCGCCGTGCAGCGGGGTGATGCGGGTGCTGACGTCGAAGAATCCGCGCAGGCGCCCGGTGACTTCCTCGACCGGCTCGACGACCAGCTGCGGCGTGAGCCGCGCGACCGCCTTGCCCACCTCGTAGGTGGTCAAGCGGTGGTCCAGCAGCGCGACTTGGGCTCCTGTACGCCACCCCGCGAGCATGGCGACGATACAGGCCAGGGAAGGGGGCATCCGTACGGCGAGCGTGCCCCCTGTCACCAGGCCGGCGGCCCGCAGACGCTCCTGCTCGTCGGCGACGAGCCGGCGCAGCTCCTCGAGACTCACGGGCCTGCCCAGGTGGAGGGCGGTTTTTCGGCCGTCCCCCTCGAGTAATATGTCGTCGATCCAGGCGCCTTCTACACAAACGGCCCTTTTCGGCACCGCGTCCCCCACTGGAATCCCCACCAATCAAAAACTTGGAACGGGCTTGCCGCCGTCCTCGCTCCCCTGTAGCGGCATGTTCATCGTTACTCACTACCTGCGAGTAATCAAGCGAAGTTTTAGTGAGCTATTGCACGTCTCCAAACGCCCGTAAAGCTGTTTTCGGGCACGCCGAAGCGCCCATTCATCCAGCGATAAAAAGATGAATGAGCGGCGACCCGGCGGGTCGAAACTAATTCACTTCCGAGTAACCCCCGAGGGGCCGAAAAGCCGGACACTTGGAGCACCCATGAGGGCCATGACCTCTTCGAACTCCTCCATGAGGGCGCGGAGCACCGCAGTCGCCCCGGAGCTGCCGGAATGCACGAGCCCCCAGAGAACGGGACGCCCGACAAAAACGGAATCCGCGCCGAGACAGAGCGCCTTCGCGATATCGGCGCCGTGCCGTACCGCACCGTCCAGGATCACCGGACATCGCCCGGAGACAACCTCGGCAATCTCAGGAAGCGCTTCCACAGCGGTCTGGGCGAAATCGAGCTGACGCCCCCCGTGATTGGACACGACAATGCCGTCCACCCCGTGTTTCAGGGCGAGCTCGGCATCCTCTCCGGTGAGCAAGCCCTTCAATACGAGCGGCAGCGACGTGCGTTCCCGAAGCCACGCCAGGTCCTCCCAGGTGATGGAGGCGTCGAACTGCTCCCGGGAATGCCGCGCGATGGCGGACTCGCCGGCTGCGTCGACATGGGAGGCGGCCATGACGGAGGAATCGACGTTCACCGCGCGTATGCCCGCCGGGACGGCGAAGCCGTTGCGTGCGTCCCGCGGACGGTGGGCGACTCTCGGGGCGTCGACCGTCAGCACCAGCGCGCGGTACCCGGCCGCCTCCGCCCTTCGAACAAGATCGATCATCAGTTCGCGCCGTTTGAGCCAATAGAGCTGGAGCCACAGCGGGCCCGTCGCCTCCGCGGCGATGTCCTCCAGACTACGGCTCGCGAACATGCTGACCGTGAAGAGCACACCGGCGTCGCCCGCGGCCCGCGCTGTCGCCAACTCCCCATCGGAGTCGGCAAGTTGATGGTAGGCCATGGGCGCGATGCCCAGCGGTGCCGCGAGGTCGGCCCCCAGCAGCGAGGTGCGGGGATCGCAGTCCGAGACGTCGACGAGACAGCGTGGCCTCAGCCGGATCCGGTCGAGGGCCTCCCGGCCCGCCGACAGCATGGACTCGGTTCCGCTGCCCCCCGCCAGGAAGTCCCACACCGGGCCGGAGAGCCGCTCTCTGGCCACCGTCTCGTACTCGTGAAGCGCCAACGACACCACCGCGAACACCCCCGTGTTCATAGCTCGCTCTTGCGCGTTCGAACCGTGCCCCAACTAACCGCACGGGCGTACACTAACCGAACTCTCCCACATGTCCGCACGGTCGTCCACATAATGCTGTCACCGGCGTGTCACGACCGCGGACGTCCCCCGACGGGAGGTATCGAGGAGGTGTTCCTTGGCAAGGACAGGCACGGACGGACGCATCGAACGCGGCAACCAGACCCGGCGCGCGATCCTCCAACGAGCCGTCAGGATCGCGTCGGTCGAGGGCCTTGAGGGCCTGTCGCTCGGTCGCCTCGCGGGCGAGCTCGACCTCAGCAAGAGCGGTGTGTTCGCCCTGTTCGGATCGAAGGAGGAGCTGCAGCTCGCCACCGTGCGCGCCGCCATCAAGGTCTTCATAGAGCACGTGGTGCAGCCGGCCCGCGCCCTGCCCCCCGGCCTCGGCCGGCTCGAGTGTCTGTGCGGCAACTGGCTCGCCTACTCGGCGCAGCGCGTCTTCCCCGGCGGATGCTTCTTCTACTCCGTCTCCGCCGAGTACGACGCCCGCCAGGGCAAGGTGCACGACGCCGTGGCGAGCGCGCACGGCAACTGGTTCACCCTCATGGAGCAGACGATCGACGAGGCCAAGGACGTCGGCGAGGTCTGCACGGCCACCGACTCCGCCCAGCTCGCCTTCGAGCTCGTCGCCCTCCTGGAAATGGCCAACGCCGAATCCGTACTGCACGGAAACTTCACCTGTTACAGCAGGGCCGCCGACGGCATCGCCAGTCGGCTGCGCGGCGTCGCGACGGATCTGTCGCTGCTGCCCGACACCCTTGAACCGCCCGTGACCGCAGAGCTCGCGGGCCTGGACCGGAGGCATCATGCCGTTTGATCCGCAGTTGCAGACCCTGTACGACCGGCGCGCGGCGGAGGGCGTCAGCCCGCTGTACACGATGACGCTGGAGGAGGCGAGGGCGGCCGACCTCGCGGCCATCCAGGCCGAGGCCGGCACCCCCGAGCCGGTCCACGAGGTGCACGACCTCACGATCCCCGGCCCCGGCGGAGACCTGCCGGTACGTGTGTACCGCCCGTCGGGCGAGGGCCCGCTGCCCGTGCTCGTCTACTTCTTCGGCGGCGGCTGGACCCTGGGCTCCCTGGACACGAGCGACGCGCTCTGCCGGAACCTGACCAACTCCGTCGGCTGCCTCACCGTCGCCGTCGGCTACCGCCTGGCCCCCGAGCACAAGTTCCCCGCCGCCCCCGAGGACTGCTTCGCGGGAGTACGGTGGGCCGCCGAGCACGCCGGCCGGTTCGGCGGGGACGCGAACCGCCTGGCCGTCGCCGGTGACAGCGCCGGCGGCAACCTCGCCGCGGCCGTGACCCTCATGGCCCGGGACGCGGGCGGCCCGGACATCCTCACCCAGCTGCTCGTCTACCCGAACACGGACTACCTGGCGGACACCCCGTCCCGCCGGGAGAACACCGACCCGCTGCTCTTCAACGACAAGTCGGTGCACTGGTACTGGGACAACTACCTCACCACCCCGGACGACGGCACCCACCCCCTGGCCTCCCCGCTGCGCGCCGCCGACCACTCCGGTCTGCCGCCCGCGCTGGTGATCACCGCCGAGTACGACCCGCTGCGCGACGAGGGCGAGAGCTACGCCGAGCGGCTGCGGGAGAGCGGAGTGCCCGCCGAGGCGATCCGCTACCGGGGGATGGCCCACGGCTTCTTCACCATGTCCGGCACGCTCGACGCGGCCCGCCGTGCCGTGGAGCAGGCCGCGGCACACCTGCGCACCGCCTTCGCCGACGCCACCACGAAGGGCTGACCCGTGACGGACACCACCGCCGCCCCGGCGCTCGCCCTGACGGACCTGCACGCCTCGCTCACCGACCCGGTGCTCGACGCGATGAACTTCCTCAACGAGGTCGTCGCCCGCTTCCCCGAGGCCCTCTCCTTCGCACCCGGCAGGCCCTCGGAGGGCACCTTCGAGACCGACGACCTGGCCCGCCACCTGCGCTCCTACACCGACCACCTGGAGCAGGCGCGCGGCTGGTCGAAGGACAAGGTGCGCACCCACCTCTTCCAGTACGGGCGCACCAACGGCATCATCCACGAGCTCATCGCCCGCACCCTGGCCAACGACGAGCAGATCCACGTGCCCCCGGAGTCGATCGTCGTGACGACCGGATGCCAGGAGGCCATGCTGCTCACCCTGCGGGCGCTGTTCGCGGCCAGGGAGGACACCCTCCTGGTCAGCTCGCCCTGCTACGTCGGCATCACCGGAGCGGCCCGCCTGCTCGACATCGCGACCCACCCCGTGCCGGAGGGCACCGACGGCCCGGACCCGGAGGCGTTCCTCGCCGCGGCCCGCCGGCTGCGGCAGGAGGGCCGGCGGCCGCGCGCCGTGTACGTGGTGCCGGACTTCGCCAACCCGTCGGGCACGAGCATGACCCTGGCCGCGCGCGAACGGCTGCTGCAGATCGCGGCGGAGGAGGACCTGCTGATCCTGGAGGACGATCCCTACGGGTTCTTCGTCCGCACCGGATCAGCCCGCCCCACGCTGAAGTCGATGGACCGCGAACGCCGGGTGCTGCACCTGGGATCGTTCGCCAAGACCGCGCTGCCCGGCGCCCGCGTCGGCTACGTCGTCGCCGACCAGGAGGTCGTCGGCCCCGACGGCAGGCGTTCCCTGCTCGCCGACGAGCTCTCCAAGATCAAGAGCATGACGACGGTCAACACCTCCGCCATCGGCCAGGCCGTCATCGGCGGACTGCTCGTGGAGTGCGACTGCCGGCTGCGCGAGGCCAACGCCGAGGCCATCGCCTACTACGCCACCAACCTGGCCACCCTGCTCGGCGAGCTGGAGCGGCACTTCCCCGAGGACCGGCGCCGCGAGCTGGGCCTGAGCTGGAACGAGCCGACGGGCGGCTTCTTCCTCGTCGTCGATGTCCCGTTCGTCGCCGACACCAAGGCACTCGAGGACTCCGCGCGCACCTTCGGCGTGCTGTGGACGCCGATGAGCGACTTCTACGCGGAGGGCGGCGGCGAGCACCGACTCCGGCTCTCCTGCAGCGCCCTGACGCCCGACCAGATCGTCGAGGGCGTCCGCAGACTGGCGCGGTTCATCGAGTCCCGGGCCGCCGAAGCGGCCGAACGCCCCTGACGAAGCGGTACGACGCCGAGGGCCCGACCGGACTTCGGGCGGGCCCTTTTTCCCTCCATGATCTCAAAACTGAACGCACGGTCGTGCTAATGTCTTGGCCCGGACAACCCACTCGCGAAAGGGCCCGCATGGATATCCGGAAACTCGACCGGACGGCTGTGCTGGAGACCGTACGCCTCGTGCAGCAGGCCGACCCCACGGACTGGGACCTGCCGACACCCTGCGCCGGATGGACGCTCCGTCAGCTCGTGGCCCACATGGCGGGCCAGCACCACGGCTTCGCGGCCGCCGCCGCGGGAAGCGGTGACGACCTCGCCGTATGGCAACCGAGCACCCTCGGCGACGACCCGTCGACGACCTACCGGGACGCCGCCTGGACCGCCATCGACGCCTTCGCCCGACCGAGCGTCCTGACCCGGGAGTTCACGCTCCCCGAGATCAGCACCACCAGGCGCTTCCCGGCCTCGGTCGCGATCGGGTTCCACTTCCTGGACTACGTGGTCCACGGCTGGGACGTGGCCCGCACGCTCGGCGTGCCCCTGGACCTCGACGAGCAGATCGCCGAGGCCGCCCTCGCCTTCGCCCTGCGTGTGCCGGACGACGAACGCAGGCTGGTACCCGAACCTCTCTTCCGCCCCGCCCTGCCCGCGGCACCCGGCGCGAGCTCCCTCGACCTCGTCCTGACGACGCTCGGCAGGTCCCCCGACTGGTCCGCCGCGGCGGCGCTGTAGTCACCGGCCCGCCCACGTCAACGGCCCGTAAACGTCCCACGCCCGACACGCACAGGGAGACACCTTGCTCACTGAACTCAAGCAGCATGTCGCACGGCGCCTCAACCTGACGGAGGAGGAGGTGTTCGCCGGGCAGCCGCTGTCGGCGGTCCTCGTCGCGTCCCCGACCGCGATCAACTCCATCGACCTGCTGGACGCGTTCGCGGGCGCACTCGCGGACACCGGCTTCGACGAGGACGTCGAACTGCCGACGATGACCCTCGACCACACCGCGGAGGACGTCGTCCAGGCCCTCGGCAAGCAGCTCGCAGCCAGCTCCTCCTGAACGGAAGCTCCTCAGCTCCTCCTGAACGGAAGGCGAGACACATGCTGATCATGACCGACATCGTCAAGGAACTCCGCTCCGGGGCCACCATCACCGATGTGCTGCGCGCCCAGCAGAGCTACCACGAACAGCGCCGCTGGTCGTCCGACGAACTCTTCGACGGCCGCCGCCTCACACGTCCCGGCGAGAGCGACAAGGCCGCCCTGTGGCACGCCGCCCGGGCCGAGCTCACCACCCAGCCGGCCGGCATCCGGCTCGCCGTGGACGGCGTCAAACTCGCCAACGAGATCCGCGAGTCCAACCCGCTGGGCAGCGACGTCCTGCACGTCGCCGCCGCCTGGTCGGCCCGCTACTGGCTGGAGGAGGAGGCCCACCACGAGGTCTCCTTCGGGCGCCTGATGGAGATGGCGGACATCGACCCCATCGACGTGGAGGAGGTCGTCGAGCACCGCGGCGCCTTCCCCACCGACAACTACGCCCGCGTCTGCATCCTCCAGGCCTGCGTGGAGATCGAGGCCTGTGTCTCCTACCAGCACGCGGCCCGCACGAGCGGCGACGAGCTCGTGCATGACGTCTTCCACACGATCATGAAGGACGAGGTGCAGCACCGGCAGTACTTCGCCGCCTTCGCCAAGGCCCTGATCGAGTCCGGGGTCTACCCCGTCAAGGACGTCCTGTCGATGGCGTACACCTGGATCCGCCCCGACGGCGGCGAGACCTTCGGCTCGACCCGCGAGGCCCAGACCGAGCGGCAGGGCTTCGTCAACTGGTGGGAGCGGATCCGGACCGACGAGGACGACTTCGCCCTCGGCGACGACGCGCTGCACGAAGGGTCGGTGCACTCACGCAAGTTGAGCAGCGTGTTCGCACTCGTACGGGAAGTCACCGGCATCGAGACCCGATCCTACGAGGACCTGAAGCGTGCCTACTTCGCCAGCCTCCGGACGAACGATGTCGACCGGATTCGATCTGCAGTCAGTCGCGGAGCTCGCTCAGAGGCGGCACTTGCGGGATAGCGGGGCGGTCTTCACCGCGGGGGAGCGCGCGCACTGCCGCTCCCGTCCCGACCCGGACGCGTCCCTGGCGGGGCTGCTGTCGGCCAAGGAGGCCTTCATCAAGGCCCTCAGCTCGATGACCCTCAGCTCGGTGGAAGGCGCACCGGAGTGCACCTTCCCCGAGATCGAGGTCGGGCACGGCCCCGCCGGGCAGCCCCTGCTGCGGCTGCACGGAGACGTCGCCCGCTGGTGCCAGGAGCGCAACATCTCGGCGGAGGTGTCGATCAGCCACACCGGCGGCATGGCCGGTGCCGTGGTCGTCCTCCTGGCCGAGCCGACGACGAGCGGAGGCCATCCCTCATGACAACCGTCACACCGCCGGACCTCGAACACACCTGTGAAGTGGCCCTGCGCCCCAACGACTTCGACTGGGCCGGGCACCTGAACAACAGCGTGTACGTCCAGCTCCTGGAGACCGGCCGCTGGGAGTGGGGGCTCGCCCACGGCGTCGACGCCCGCGAGGACTCCGTGGTCGCCATGGTGCTCCAACTCCAGTTGGACTACCTCCAGTCGGTCGACTGGGACCCGGTCGGCCGCCTCGTCGTCCGCACGTCCCTCGCGGAACAGTCGGCCTACAGCTTCACCCTGGCCCAGGACGTCGAACGGCCCGACGGCACGGTGGTGGCCCGGGGCCGCGTCCGTCTCGGCCTCGTCGACCGCCACACCAAGCGCATCCACCGGGTCAACCTGGACGCGATGCTCAAGGCCCCCGGGAGCGCGACATGACAGACATCACACCCCTCGCGCCCACCCTCCCCCACGCCCTCGCCGCCCAGGCCCACCGCGCCGACGCGACCGTCACCTTCGGCACCTCCGCCCGGCGGGAGACCCTGACGTACCCCGAGTTCGCGGAGCAGATCGCGGCGGCGGCCGGGGGCTTCGCCGCGCAGGGGGTGCACCCCGGGGACCGGGTGATGCTCCGTATCGGCAACTCACGCGAGAGCGTGCTCGCCCTGCTGGCGCTGATGCACCTGGGCGCGGTCCCCGTCTCCGTGAAGCCGCGCGTGCCGGGGGCGGTCGTGGAGCAGTACCTGGCCGCGGTGACCCGACAGCAGCACGCCCGCCACGCCTTCCGGATCGCCGGGCACGGCCTGAACGAACTGCTGCTGGACCCGCGCCCGGGCCGGGCGCCCGAGCCCGCGCCGGGGGCCACGGAGGACCTCGCGTTCATCCAGTACACGAGCGGCTCCACCGGCATGCCCCGCCCGATCCCGCTCAGTCACCGCGCGGTCCTCGGCAACATCGAGGCCATCCGCGGGGTGTCCGGCATGCGGCCGGGCCACGTCGGCCTGATGACGCTGCCGCTCCACCACGACATGGGCCTGATCGGCACCCTCACCGCGCTCGTCCAGGGCGCCGACGTGGTCCTAGAAGATCCCGGCACCTTCCTGCGCAGACCCATGGCGGCCCTGCGCCTCGTACGGGACGCCGAGCGCGTCCACAGCGCCTTCCCCGACTTCATGCTGCGCTACCTGGCGGCACGGATCACGGAGGCGGCGGACAAGGAAGCCCCCGACTCCCAGCTGCTACGGGCCTGGGGCACCGTCTACTGCGGCGCGGAACCCATCCGCAGGGAATCGGTGCGCACCTTCCTCGACACCACCGCCCCCTGGGGCTTCGACCCCTCGGCGCTGGTGTTCTGCTACGGCCTCGCCGAAGCGGTCCTGATGGCCACCTCGCACCGCCTGCGGGACCTCAGTACGGGATTCCGTGGCCGGGGCCCGGTCGCGACCGCCTGCCTCGGCACCGCCGTGCCCGGCCTCGACCTGCGCGTCGTGGACGAGTCGGGCCGCCCCTGCGCCGACGCGGAGACGGGCCGTGTCCAGCTGCGCGGGGACACCCTGTTCAACGGGTACGACGGGGCCACCGACCACCGCACCACCTGGTTCGACACCGGCGACCTGGGCCGCCTGGAGGCGGGCCTGCTCTACCTCAGCGGCCGGCGCTCCGACCGGGTCTCCGTCAACGGCACGAACGTGTTCGCCGCCGACGTGGAACAGGTGGCGGCGGCCGAACCGGGCGTCGCGGAGTGCGTCGTCCTCCCGCACGGCGCCTCGTTCGCCGTCGTGGTCGTACCGGAGCGGGGCCTGCACATCGACACCGACCGCGTCGCGGCCCGCGTCACCGCTGACTTCGCCGTCGCCCCGGAGAGCGTCATCGAGGTCCCGCACAGCGCCGTCGTGCGCACCGCGAGCGGCAAACCGGCACGCACGTACATGGCGGCCCGACTCGAAGAAGGAGGACTGCTCCCGCAGGTGGCGACGACCGCCCACCCCTGAGACGTTCCTCACAGAGAGAACGGCCGCACAGAAACAGTGGGATCCCGACAAACCAGAACGGGCGGCACCGTGATCACGATGCCGCCCGTTCCGCTGGTGCGCGAGGGGGGAGTTGAACCCCCACGCCCTTGCGGGCACTGGAACCTGAATCCAGCGCGTCTGCCTATTCCGCCACCCGCGCATTGGGTGTGTCCTCGGGCTCTTTCCCCTGTGGGGCTGGCGCCTTCCGACATGCAGAACATTAGCACGCTGGGCGGGGAGGATTCACATCGCTTGTTCGCCGCCCCCGGGCCCCCGCGGAGACGCCGGCGCCCCCACCACGTATCAACGGGGGCCGGTTCACGTATCAACCTCGTACCGGTCCCGGCCATCTGCCCAGGAGCCGTTCGAGGTCCACAGTCAGGTGCGGGACACTGGTCTGCGGCCCCCTCTACGATCCTGGGCAGGAGTACGTACGGGCGAGCTTCGGGGTAAGGGGTCGAGGAGGGCCTCGACACCCGGTCGACCGGGCCGACAGGGGGAACCAGCCGATTCACCGGCGCGTGGATACGATCAGTAAGCAGTACCAGGCAAGAAGCAGTACGCAAGGCAGCAGAAGAAGCAGAAGAAGCAGTACACAGGACGACAACGACCAGGGAGGTGCCTCATGGGAGTCCTGAAGAAGTTCGAGCAACGTCTCGAAGGTCTGGTCAACGGCACCTTCGCCAAGGTCTTCAAGTCCGAGGTCCAGCCGGTGGAGATCGCCGGAGCGCTGCAGCGCGAGTGCGACAACAACGCCACGATCTGGAACCGCGACCGCACGGTCGTCCCCAACGACTTCATCGTGGAGCTGAGCACGCCGGACTTCGAGCGGCTCAGCCCCTACTCCGGCCAGCTCGGCGACGAGCTCGCCGGCATGGTGCGCGACTACGCCAAGCAGCAGCGCTACACCTTCATGGGCACGATCAAGGTCAACCTGGAGAAGGCGGACGACCTCGACACCGGCCTGTACCGGGTGCGCAGCCGTACGCTCGCCTCCTCCAGCAGCCAGAGCCCCGAGAGCGCCCCGGCGGCAGGCGGTGGGCGCGGCGGCGGGTACGGCTACCCGCCGCAGGGCCAGTCCGCCCGGCCCGCCCCCGCGGCCGCTCCCCCCATGCCTTCCGCGCCGCCGGCCGGCGCCCGGCCCGGTGGGTACGGCTACCCGCAGCCCGCGGGCGGCCAGCGACCCCCGGCCGCGCCCGCGGCCGGCGGACGCACCCGCCACTGGATCGAGATCAACGGCACACGCCATCAGATCTCCCGCGCGACGCTGGTGCTGGGCCGCAGCACCGACGCCGACGTGCGGATCGACGACCCCGGCGTCTCGCGTCGGCACTGTGAGATCCGGACCGGAACGCCCTCGACGATCCAGGATCTCGGGTCCACCAACGGCATCGTGGTGGACGGGCAGCACACCACCCGCGCTACGCTCCGCGACGGCTCGCGGATCGTCGTGGGCAGTACCACCATCATTTACCGGCAAGCCGAAGGGTGAAGCGGGGGCAATGTCAGAGCTGACCCTCACGGTGATGCGGCTGGGTTTCCTGGCCGTCCTGTGGCTGTTCGTGATCGTGGCCGTGCAGGTCATCCGCAGCGACCTGTTCGGTACGCGCGTCACCCAGCGCGGCGCGCGCCGGGAGGCCGCGCGCCCGCAGCAGCAGGCCGCCCGCCAGGCCCCACCGCCACAACGCCAGCAGTCCGGCGGCGGCCGCCAGCGCCGTAACGCCCCCACCAAGCTGGTGGTGACCGAGGGCACCCTCACGGGCACCACGGTCGCGCTCCAGGGCCAGACCATCACGCTCGGCCGGGCGCACGACAGCACGATCGTGCTGGACGACGACTACGCCTCCAGCCGTCACGCCCGGATCTACCCGGACCGAGACGGCCAGTGGATCGTCGAGGACCTGGGCTCCACCAATGGCACGTACCTCGACCGGAACCGGCTGACGACGCCCACGCCGATCGCGCCGGGCGCGCCGATCCGCATCGGCAAGACCGTCATCGAGCTTCGGAAGTAGTGCTACATCATGAGTGAGCGCGAGCGGAGCGAGCACGCAGCGGCGGCCGGCACCCCGGGCCCCGGCGCGCTCCCGACCGGAGGGTGGGCAGTGTGGCTCGACACGACCGGCTGTACCCGGAGCCGACTGGCGAGGTGCGCATGAGCCTGTCACTGCGCTTCGCCGCCGGATCGCACAAGGGCATGATCCGGGAGGGCAACGAGGACTCCGGTTACGCCGGTCCGCGCCTGCTCGCCATCGCCGACGGCATGGGCGGTGCCGCCGCCGGCGAGGTCGCCTCCTCCGAGGCGATCTCCACCATCGTCGCCCTCGACGACGACATCCCCGGCTCCGACGTCCTCACCTCGCTCGGCATCGCCGTCCAGCGCGCCAACGACCAGCTGCGCTCGATGGTCGAGGAGGACCCCCAGCTCGAAGGCATGGGGACCACCCTCACCGCGCTGCTGTGGACGGGCCAGCGGCTGGGTCTCGTGCACGTCGGCGACTCGCGCGCCTACCTCCTGCGCGACGGCGTGCTGACCCAGATCACGCAGGACCACACCTGGGTGCAGCGGCTGGTCGACGAGGGCCGCATCACCGAGGAGGAAGCCACCACCCACCCGCAGCGCTCCCTGCTGATGCGCGCGCTGGGCAGCGGCGACCACGTCGAACCCGACCTCTCCATCCGCGAGGTCCGCGCCGGCGACCGCTATCTGATCTGCTCCGACGGACTGTCCGGGGTCGTCTCCCACCAGACGCTCGAGGAGACCCTCGCCAGCTACCAGGGCCCGCAGGAGACCGTGCAGGAGCTGATCCAGCTCGCGCTGCGCGGCGGCGGCCCCGACAACATCACCGTCATCGTCGCGGACGTCCTCGACCTCGACACCGGCGACACCCTCGCCGGGCAGCTGTCCGACACCCCGGTCGTGGTCGGCGCCGTCGCCGAGAACCAGCTCCAGCTGCACGACAACGGCATCATGCAGACCCCCGCGGGCCGCGCCTCGGGCCTCGGCCGGCACGGCCACGGCGGCGGCGAGTTCGGCCCGCCCGGCTCCGGTGACACCACCGGCTACGTCCCCGCCGGGGGATTCGGCGGCTCCCTCGACTACGGAGACGACGACTTCGTCAAGCCCCGCAAGGGCGGCAGGTGGCTGAAGAGATCCTTCTACGGCATCCTCGCGCTCGCCGTCATCGGCGGCGGCCTCTACGGCGGCTGGCGCTGGACGCAGTCGCAGTACTACGTCGGCACCAAGGACGAGCACGTCGCGCTGTACCGGGGCATCAGCCAGGACCTGGCGTGGGTGTCGCTGTCGAAGGTCGAGAAGGACCACCCCGAGATCGAACTCAAGTACCTGCCGCAGTACCAGCAGAAGCTGGTCGAGGCCACGATCGCCGAGGGCGACCTCAACAACGCCCAGAAGAAGATCACGGAGCTGGCCGTCCAGGCCTCGGCGTGCAAGAAGCAGGCCGAACGCACCACCGCCGGGAAAAAGAGCAGCTCCAAGGCCGGCGAGGGCCAGGCCGGCGGCACCACGGGAACCACACCCGCCTCCCTCACGTCCAAGGCGTCACCGAGTCCCTCGGCGACATCTCCGTCCACGCCTCCGTCCCCGTCCGCGACCCCGACCGCGCCCACACCCAGCCCCGGCCCCACTCTCTCGGAGGAAGAGCAGAAGGTCGTCTCGCTGTGCGGTAAGCAGTAGGCAAGCCGTGAGAGGCCCCGTCACACGATGAGCAGTACTACCAACCCGTCGACGCACCACACGTCCACGATCGGCTCGATCGGCACGCCGAGCCGACGCAACACCGAGCTCGCGCTCCTGGTGTTCGCCGTCGCCATCCCGGTGTTCGCCTACGCCAACGTGGGCCTCGCCATCAACGACGAGGTGCCGTCCGGCCTGCTGAGCTACGGGCTCGGCCTCGGCCTCCTGGCCGGCGTCGCCCATCTCGTCGTACGCAAGTTCGCGCCGTACGCGGACCCGCTGCTGCTGCCGCTGGCCACGCTGCTGAACGGGCTCGGTCTCGTCGTCATCTGGCGGCTCGACCAGTCCAAGCTGCTGCAGTCCATCCAGCAGGCCGGCACGGCCGCGCCACGGCAGCTGCTGTACACGGCGCTGGGCATCGCCCTGTTCATCGTGGTGCTGATCTTCCTCAAGGACCACCGCGTCCTGCAGCGCTACACCTACATCTCCATGGTCGGCGCGCTGTTCCTGCTGCTGCTGCCGCTGGTGCCGGGCCTCGGCCAGAACATCTACGGCGCCAAGATCTGGATCTCCGTCGCCGGTTTCTCCATCCAGCCCGGTGAGTTCGCGAAGATCGTCCTCGCGATCTTCTTCGCCGGCTATCTGATGGTGAAGCGCGACGCGCTCGCCCTGGCCAGCCGCCGCTTCATCGGCCTGTACCTGCCCCGCGGCCGCGACCTCGGCCCGATCCTGGTCGTCTGGTTCATCTCGATCCTGATCCTGGTCTTCGAGACCGACCTCGGTACGTCGCTGCTGTTCTTCGGAATGTTCGTCATCATGCTGTACGTCGCCACCGAGCGGACCAGCTGGATCGTCTTCGGTCTGCTGATGTCCTCGGCCGGCGCGGTCGGCGTGGCCAGCTTCGAACCGCACGTCCAGCAGCGCGTCCAGGCCTGGCTCGACCCGATGAAGGAGTACGCGCTCTCCCGGCAGGGTGTCGGCGGCCACTCCGAGCAGGCGATGCAGGCGCTGTGGGCGTTCGGCTCCGGCGGCACCCTCGGCACCGGCCTCGGCCAGGGCCACTCCGACCTCATCCGGTTCGCCGCCAACTCCGACTTCATCCTCGCCACCTTCGGCGAGGAGATGGGCCTCGCCGGCATCATGGCGATCCTGCTCATCTACGGGCTGATCGTGGAGCGCGGCGTACGCACCGCCCTCGCCGCCCGTGACCCGTTCGGCAAGCTGCTCGCCATCGGCCTGTCCGGCGCCTTCGCCCTCCAGGTGTTCGTCGTGGCCGGCGGTGTGATGGGCCTCATCCCGCTGACCGGTATGACGATGCCGTTCCTGGCGTACGGCGGTTCCTCCGTGATCGCCAACTGGGCGCTCGTCGGCATCCTCATCAGGATCAGCGACACCGCGCGCCGCCCGGCGCCCGCTCCCGCCGCCAACCCCGACGCCGAGATGACCCAGGTGGTCCGCCCGTCATGAACAAGCCCCTGCGCCGGATCGCGATCTTCTGCGGCCTCCTGATCATCACGCTCCTCCTCCGCGACAACTGGCTCCAGTACGTCAAGGCCGACACCCTGGCCACCGACACCGACAACCGCCGCGTCGCCATCGAGCGGTACGCCACCCCGCGCGGCGACATCATCGTCGGCGGCAAGGCCATCACCGGGCACACCACGACGTCGGGCAGCGACTTCAAGTACAAGCGCACCTACAAGGACGGCGCGATGTGGGCGCCCGTCACCGGCTACGTCTCCCAGGCCTACGGCGCCACCCAGCTGGAGAACATCGAGGACGGCATCCTCACCGGCAACGACGACCGGCTCTTCTTCCGCAACACCCTCGACATGATCACCGGGAAGAAGAAGGAGGGCGGCAACGTCGTCACCACCCTCAACGCCGCCGCGCAGAAGGCCGCGTACGACGGTCTGAAGGCGCGCGGCAAGGGTGCCGCGGTCGCCATCGAACCGTCCACCGGCAAGATCCTCGCGCTGGCCTCCTACCCGTCGTACGACCCGTCCACGATCGCCGGCGGCGGCGCCTCGGACGAGAAGGCGTGGAAGGCCCTCGACAAGAAGAACAACCCCGACGACCCGTCGCTCAACCGGGCGCTGCGCGAGGTCTACCCGCCCGGCTCCACCTTCAAGGTGCTGACCGCGGCCGCAGCGCTGGAGAACGGCCTCTACACGAGCGCCGACCAGAAGACCCGGTCGCCGCTGCCGTGGATCATGCCGGGCACCACGACCCCGCTGAAGAACGAGGGGAACATCCCCTGCGAGAACGCCACCCTGCGCATCGCCCTGCGCTACTCCTGCAACACGGTCTTCGGCAAGGTCGGCGCCGACCTCGGCAACGAGAAGATGCTGGAGGAGGCCAAGAAGTTCGGCTTCACCTCCGAGCAGTTCGTCCCGGTCCGCGCCACCGCCTCGGTCTTCTCCGACGACATGAACGACTCTCAGACCGCGCTGTCCTCGATCGGCCAGTTCAACACCGCCGCGACCCCGCTGCAGATGGCCATGATCGCCTCCGCGGTCGCCAACGACGGCAAGCTGATGAAGCCGTACATGGTCGACGAGCTCCAGGCCCCGAACGTCGACACCCTCGAGAAGACGGACCCCGAGGAGATGAGCCAACCGCTCTCGGAGAAGAACGCGCAGATCCTCCAGTCGATGATGGAGACCGTCGTCAAGGAGGGCACCGGTAAGAAGGCGCAGATCGGCGGCGGTGTCACCGTGGGCGGCAAGACCGGTACCGCCCAGCACGGCGTCGACAACAGCGAGAAGCCGTACGCCTGGTTCATCTCCTACGCCAAGCTCAGCGACGGCAGCGCGCCGGTCGCCGTGGCCGTGGTCGTGGAAGACAAAGACGCCGTCCGTAACGACATCTCGGGTGGCGGTCTGGCAGCACCCATCGCGAAGAGCGTGATGGAGGCAGTCATCAACAGCAAGAAGTGACCCCGATCACGTCCCCCTCACATCGGTGCACGTTGCGATACCGGTCCTGTATCGGGTGACGGGCTAGGCCAGGTCACACAGAGCGAGCCGGGTACGGTAGGCCCGGACGGCAGCCTCCGACCGCACACGTGTGCCGGTCGGGACCGACGGAGAGGGCTGGTAGGAAGCTATGGAAGAGCCGCGTCGCCTCGGCGGCCGGTACGAGCTGGGCCCGGTGCTCGGCCGTGGTGGCATGGCGGAGGTTTACCACGCGCATGACACCCGACTGGGACGCCAGGTGGCGGTGAAGACGCTGCGCGCGGACCTCGCGCGCGACCCGTCCTTCCAGGCCCGGTTCCGCCGGGAGGCCCAGTCGGCCGCCTCGCTCAACCATCCCGCGATCGTCGCGGTCTATGACACGGGCGAGGACTACATCGACAACGTGTCGATCCCGTACATCGTCATGGAGTACGTCGACGGATCCACCCTCCGTGAGCTTCTTCACAGCGGCCGCAAGCTGCTGCCGGAGCGGTCCATGGAGATGACCATCGGCATCCTCCAGGGCCTGGAGTACGCCCACCGCAACGGCATCGTCCACCGCGACATCAAGCCGGCGAACGTCATGCTGACGCGCAACGGCCAGGTCAAGGTGATGGACTTCGGCATCGCCCGCGCCATGGGCGACTCCGGCATGACCATGACCCAGACGGCGGCCGTCATCGGCACCGCCCAGTACCTCTCGCCCGAGCAGGCCAAGGGCGAGCAGGTCGACGCCCGGTCCGACCTGTACTCGACGGGCTGTCTGCTCTACGAACTCCTGACCGTCCGCCCGCCGTTCGTGGGCGACTCCCCGGTCGCGGTGGCCTACCAGCACGTACGGGAGGAGCCGCAGTCCCCCAGCGTCTTCGACCCCGAGATCACGCCCGAGATGGACGCGATCGTGCTGAAGGCGCTCGTCAAGGACCCGAACTACCGCTATCAGTCCGCCGACGAGATGCGCGCCGACATCGAGGCCTGCCTCGACGGCCAGCCCGTCGCGGCCACGGCGGCCATGGGCTCCGTCGGCTACGGCGGCTACCCCGACGACCAGCCGACGACGGCCCTGCGCGCCGACGCGGGCGGCGGCGCCACGACCATGCTGCCGCCGATGCCCCCGGACGACAGCGGCTACGGCTACGGCGACCGCAGCGACCGGCGCCGCCAGAAGAAGTCCAACACCTCGACGATCCTCCTGGTCGTCGCCGCCGCCCTGGTCCTCGTCGGCGCGATCCTGATCGGCAAGTGGGCCTTCGACGGCGACGGTGTGGCCAATGACACAGTGCCGGTACCGGCCTTCGTGGGCGAGACCCTGCCAAACGCCCAGAAGCTGGCGACCAACGCCGAACTGACCCTCGTACCGACCAACAAGCCCTGTGAGAACACCCCCAAGGGCAGCGTCTGCGAGCAGGACCCGAAGGCCGGCACCGACGTCAAGAAGAACACCTCGGTCAACATCGTGGTCTCGACGGGCGCGCCGAAGGTGGCGGTGCCGACCGTCCTCGGCAAGACCGTCGCCGAGGCGAAGTCGATCCTTGAGGACGACAAGTACCAGTTCGACGTCGAGACGAAGCAAGAGGTCTCCACGGAGACACCGGGCACCGTCACGAACCAGAACCCGAGTCTCGGCGAAGAGGTGGAGAAGGGGACCACGATCACCCTCACCATCGCCAAGGCCGAGGAGAAGGCCACCGTCCCCGACGTCATCGGCCAGGACTGTGAAAAGGCCAAGGGGCAGATGACCCAGAACAACCTGGTCGGCAGCTGCACCGAGGTGGAGGTCCAGGACCCGAACCAGGACGGCAAGGTCATCTCGACCACGCCGCCGGCGAACTCCCAGGCCGACAAGGGTTCCTCGGTCAACATCCAGGTCGGCAAGCTGGCGAAGAAGCAGCAGGTGCAGGTCCCGAACATCCAGGGCCAGACCCTGGGGACCGTCAAGCAGCTGCTCCAGCAGGTCGGTCTGAAGGTCGGGAACATCCAGGGCAGCAACGACGACAACGCCCTCGTCTTCGCTTCCGACCCGGGCCAGGGCAGCACCGTCGACCAGGGCACCGCGGTGAACCTGATCACCGTGGGCGGCAACAACGGCGGCAACAACGGCGGCAACGACGGCGGCAACGACGGCGGTGGCGGAGTCTTCGGCTGACCCGCCCGACCGCACTCCACGACGAGAGCCCCGGCTCCCTTACTCAAGGGACCGGGGCTCTCGTCGTGAACCGGCGTGCCCTTTCGCCGACGTGTCTTCGCACGCCAGTCCTCGTTGATCGATTGGGGTGGGGTGTCACAGCTCTGCCCTGACGGCCATACGGCCCGACCACCAACAGAAGGGCAGAACGTGATCAACGAATCGGCGCTGATGGAATCCAGGAGCCTGCGTGAAAGCGTGCTGGAACGGACGGGCGTACTCGACAGGGTGAAGGCGCTGTCACTTCTGCCGGACGGAATGCACGTGACTACGGCGATGGTGGCGACGTACTTCGGAGTCACCGTCGAAGTCGTCCGACAGCTGACCAAGCGCCATCGCGAAGAACTGGAAGCCAACGGCATGGCGGTACTGCGGGGCGCTGACCTCCGGAAATTCGAGAGTGACAACATGTCACTCTCGCTGGGAAGTTATCCACAAGCCCGCCGCAGTCTCACCATCTACTCTCGCCGATCCGTCCTCAACGTGGCCATGCTCCTCAGGGACAGCGAAGTCGCACGACAGGTGCGTGTGTACCTCCTGGACATGGAGTACGTGGCCCGCGCACAGCCTGTGGACAACCCCGTCCACCGGGACACCGTCTCCCTCGACGACCACATCGACCGACGCATCGCCCACATCCTCGGCAAGAACGTCGTCCCCCTGTTCAACGCCCTCATCGCCTCCTCCAGCGAACACCGCCGCGAGCTCATCGAACTCCGCCAGGACATCCAGAACGTCGAACGCAAGCTGTGCTGGCACCACCAGCGCATCCGAAGCCTGGAGGGTGAAGCACCGACAGACCAGGTCAGGGCCTCCATCAGTGCCATGACCTGGCAGGCCTTCGAGCGTCACGTCGCCGAGCTGCTGCGCCGCGACGGCTGCACGGAAGTCGTCGTACGGCAGGCCCGCACCGACCGGGGCATCGACATCACGGCACGCACGGCCGACGGGCGTACCGTCGCCGTCCAGTGCAAGAACCGCGCCGGCCGCTGGTCGGTCCCCAGCGCCGACATGCAGAAGTTCGCCGGTGCGGCACGAGTCGTCAACCGCGTGGACATCGCCCTGTTCGTCTCCACGTCCAATTTCAGCCTCGAAGCGCAGGCCGTCGCCGACCTGAGCGGGGTCGTCACCGTCAACCGCGACGAAGTGGAGGCATGGAGCGCCGGAGTGCGCCTGAAAGCCCTGGGATAGGCGTTACGCACGAGGCCCGAAGCCGCAAGAGCAAGTTGCGGCTTCGGGCCTCCGCCATGCTAGGTGACTGAGCTCCCGCAAGGAGCTCAGTCACCCCAGCTCCTTCGGCGGCGTCCGCTCGCTGTCCACCTTCTCGACCCGCTCCAGCTCCCCCCACACCACGTACCGGTACCGGCTCGTGTACACCGGCGTGCAGGTCGTCAGCGTGATGTAGTGGCCGGCCTTCGTCCTGCCGGACTCCTTGGGGACCGTGGTGAGGACCTTGACGTTGTACTTCGAGGTCTCGGGCAGGATCGCAAAGACCTTGTAGACGTACCAGTCGTCCTTCGTCTCGAAGACGATCGGGTCGCCCTTCTCCAGCTTGTCGATGTTGTGGAACTTCGCGCCATGGCCGTCGCGGTGGGCGGCCAGGGAGAAGTTTCCGTCCTTGCCGCTGGTCGGCAGGGTCGCCTTGACGGGTTCGGTGTAGTAGCCGGCCACGCCGTCGTTGAGGATCTTGGACGAGGTGCCCTTCTCGACCAGGACCTCGCCGTTCTTCATCGCGGGCACGTGCAGGAAGCCGATGCCGTCCTTGGTGTCCAGCGCGCCGGGACCGGAGTCGTGGGCCCAGGTGTCGCGGACCTTGTCGCCCTGCTTGTCGGCCGCGCGGTCGGCGACAACGTTCGTCCACCACAGGGAGTAGACGACGAACAGGCCGAGCACCAGGCCCGCCGTGATGAGGAGTTCACCGAAGACACTGACCGCCATCGCGATCCGGCCGCCACGGCGCCGCGGTGCGGGCCGGGACGCGGACGCGTCGGTGTGCTCTGCGGTGCCGTCGGTGGTCGCTGCCACTGTTCATCTGCCCTTACTCGACTAGCGCATCCGGCTTGCCCTTGCTGCGCGGCCGTTCCTCGACCATCTTGCCCCAGACGATCAACCGGTACTTGCTGGTGAACTCCGGCGTGCACGTCGTCAGCGTGATGTAGCGGCCCGGTCCGGTGAAACCCGATCCCGGGGGGACGGGGTCGAGGACGCTCGTGTTGCTCGGTGGCGTCACGGGGAGCATCGACGCCGTCTTGTAGACGTAGTACTCGTCCTGTGTCTCGACGACGATCGCGTCGCCCGGCTTGAGCCTGTTGATGTACCGGAACGGTTCGCCGTGTGTGTTGCGGTGCCCCGCGAGCCCGAAGTTCCCGGCCTTCGCGTCGGGCATCGCCGTCTTCAGCGGGTCCTCGCCGTAGTGCCCGACCATGCCCTTGTCGAGCACCTGCTTGTTGCTGACGCCCTCCGCGATCGGCACGACCACGTCCAGCTCGGGGATGTGCAGGATCGCGAAGCCCTGGCCCGGCGAGAACGTCCCGGGGTTGCGCGTGCCGTTCGCCCAGTCGTCCTGGAGCTTGTTCGCCTCACTGCCGGCCTGCGCGTGCGCCCGTACGTTCGTCCACCACAGCTGGTAGGTGACGAACAGCAGCATCAGCACACCGGTCGTGATGAACACCTCACCGATGGCGCGGCTGGCGACCACGGCGGGGCCCGGCTTGCGTGCCCGCGCCTGCCGACGGGCCTCCACTCGGGAGAGGGGCCGCGCATCGGCGGAGCGCGGTTTCTCGCCATCGTCACCCCGCGCCGACGCCTCCGACGCCTCCGACGCCTCCGAGGTGCCGCCGTGCCGCCCACGACGGCGCTTGGCGGCCTTTCTACGGGCCGCCCGCCCACCCGGAGTGGTTCGGGGTGCTGACGAAGGGGAGGAGGCGCCAGAGGCGCTTGTGGACTCGCCGCCGACCGTCTGCGCCGGCAGCGCCGGGATCCGCAGCGCCACCGTCTCCTCGTCGGGGGGCGGGACGTACGGCGAAGCGCCGTACGGTTCGTACGGCGCTCCGCCGGAGGTGTCCTCGCGCTCTGGGCGCACTTGGGTCACGCCGTGGCCCTGCCCACCACCGGGGCGAGCCCCGCCGACCTCGCCACCGCGCCCTGGTCGCCGCACTCCACCAGCCAGTTGGCCAGCATCCGGTGGCCGTGCTCCGTCAACACAGACTCGGGGTGGAACTGCACGCCCTCGACGGGGAGCTCCCGGTGCCGGAGGCCCATGACGATCCCGTCGTGCGTACGGGCCGTGACCTCCAGCTCCGCCGGGACCGTGGCCGGCTCGGCCGCCAGGGAGTGGTAGCGCGTCGCAGTGAAGGGCGAGGGCAGCCCGGCGAAGACACCCTTGCCCTCGTGCTCGACCAGGGAGGTCTTGCCGTGCAGCAGCTCCGGCGCCCGGTCGACGACACCGCCGTACGCCACCTGCATCGACTGCATGCCCAGGCAGACACCGAAGACCGGGACCCCTGTGGTGGCGCAGTGGTGCACCATCTCCACGCAGACACCCGCCTCCTCGGGGGTGCCGGGGCCCGGCGACAGCAGGACGCCGTCGAAGCCGTCCTGGGCGTGTGCCGTCGAGACCTCGTCGTTGCGCAGGACCTCACACTCGGCACCCAGCTGGTACAGGTACTGGACCAGGTTGAAGACGAAGCTGTCGTAGTTGTCGACGACGAGAATACGCGCGCTCACTGGTTGTCCACCGTCACATCGTTGAAGGGCAGCAGCGGTTCGGCCCACGGAAAGACGTACTGGAACAGCACGTAGACCACGGCCAGCACCAGCATGATCGAGATCAGCGCCTTCAACCACGCGTTTCCCGGCAGATGCCGCCAGATCCAGCCGTACATGCCGTCCCTTCCTTCGCACCACGGCACCAGACTCACGCCGTACCGCACCAGACTAACGGCGCAGAGCCTCAGGTTTGCCTGCCTCCACAGGCTGTGTGGAGTCCAGGTGCGCCCAGACGATCAGCCGGTGACTGTGCCCCCACTCGGGATCGCACGTGGTCAGCGTCAGATAGCGGCCTGGACGTGTGTACCCCGACTTACGTGGCAGAGGGTCGATCACTTCAATGTCCGAGGGCACTGTTTTGTAGGGCCCTTTGTCGATCCGATACGTGAACCATGTGGTCCCGTCGGTCAGCACCACCGCGTCACCCCTACGCAGCCTGGGGAAGTCCTTGAAGGGGTCGCCATAGGTGCGCCGGTGACCGGCGACGGAGAAGTTGCCCGCCTGACCGAGCTGCGCGGTGTTCGCGTAGTGGCCAAGGCCCTTCTTCAGGGTGCCGGTGGTGGTGCCCTCCAGAACCGGCTTGTTCCACGTGAAACCAAGACGTGGGATGTACATGATCGCGAAGGGCTTGCCGCTGCTGTATGCGGCTGTGACGCTCGGGGCAGTGGCGCGGGGGGCGGCGGCGCTCGGCGCGGAGGCGGGCCTTGTGTCCTGCCGGGCCCACTGGTCCTGGAGGTCGTCGATCTGGTCGTCCATGACCCGGTCCGCCTGCACACCGGTCCAGAACAGCACGTAGACGACGAGGAGCACGATCAGGGCGCCGACGGTGATGCACAGTTCGCTGAACGTCCTGACGATCACGCGCACCGGCGGCTCCTGAAAGCGGGCTACTCCACGGGCTTCGCGTAGTGCAGGTCCACTGTGCCGGAGTAACCCGGCAGAGTCACCGTCCCGTCCTCAGTGACTTTCCAGCCGAGGCCGTAGACATTCACGTACACCATGTAGTTCTGGATCGCCTGGGAGTCCGCGAGCGCCTTCTGCATCGCCTCCGGGTCCCCTACCGCCGTGATCTTGTACGGCGGTGAGTAGACGCGGCCCTGAAGGATCAGGGTGTTGCCCACGCAGCGCACCGCACTGGTGGAGATCAGCCGCTGGTCCATGACCTTGATGCCCTTGGCCCCGCTCTTCCACAGCGCGTTCACCACGGCTTGGAGATCCTGCTGGTGGATGACCAGGTAGTCGGGCTGCGGCTCTGGATAGCCGGGGAGCTTGGCGGTGGCGTTCGGCGGGGCGTCGTTCAGCGTGACCGTGATCGCCTTGCCCGTCAGCTTCTGGGTGCCCGCCCTCTTCTCCAACTGCGCCAGCTTCTCGTCCTCGGCCTTGGTGCTGCCGTCATCGGCCTCGGCGAGGGAGTCGACGTCGTCGCGCAGGGACGCGTTGGACTCGTCGAGTGCACCGTTCTTGTGGCTGCGCTCCTGAATGAGGTCGGAGAGCTTCAGCAAGGACGTGTCCGTACGGATGTTGGTGCCCTTGGCCGTGTTGAAGCTGGTGAAGAAAATGAGTCCCGCGAGAGCGAAGACGCCCGCCGTGAGCACCCGCACCGGTCGCAGGCGTCGACCACGCGGGGGGCTGGATCCCGTCCCGGGGGAGTCGGCAGAATTGCTCAACGTACCCTTATCTCCTTCGGCGCCACGGAAGCACTACGCTAACGGACGCCCGGGGGAGCGCTAAGTGTCCCCTTGTACGCTGCCCCGAGCCCGACCCAGAACCCTGCGCGGCCACGCAGCGCATCGACAGGAGAGACCCTCGTGCCGAAGTCACGTATCCGCAAGAAGGCCGATTACACGCCGCCGCCCGCCAAGCAGGCCGCGACCATCAAGCTGAACAGCCGCGCCTGGGTCGCGCCGGTCATGCTGGCCATGTTCCTGGTCGGGCTCGCCTGGATCGTCGTCTTCTATGTGACCGACGGTTCGCTGCCCATCGACAAGCTGGACAACTGGAACATCGTGGTGGGATTCGGCTTCATCGCGGCGGGATTCGGCGTCTCCACGCAGTGGAAGTAAGGGCGACCCGGCGGTGAACACAGCTCTGCCCAGGACTATCCGCTGAGTTATCCACAGCCCAGGCAGAATTTCCACACCCGCCTGGGGAAAAGACGACGATCTGTGGATAACTCAGCGGGTGTTGACGCCGGTACGACTGACACACCGGTTGCCACAAGACTATGCGCCCCCTGCCTGACCTGCGCAAACGCGGATCGGTGACAGGGGGCACAGTTGTTCCCGCACAGTGTGCACAAGATCGGGCACACGCTGTGGACAACAGCGCGCTCAGGTGAGCTGGGCGGTTCTCAGGAGCGTCATCACCACGACGGCCACCAGCACCAGGGCACAGCTGCCGTACTGGACGAGGGCCCGCCGCTCGCGCGGGGCGTGGACCATGCCGTAGCCGATCACGACACCCGCCACCAGTCCGCCGATGTGGGCCTGCCAGGCGATGTTGCTTGCCCCGAAGGTGAAGATGAGGTTGATCACCAGCAGGGCAATGATCGGCCGCATGTCGTACCGGAGGCGGCGCATCAGGACAGCGGTCGCGCCGAAGAGGCCGAAGATCGCGCCGGAGGCGCCGAGCGAACCGCTGCTCGGGCTGGCCAGCACATACGTCAGGACGCTGCCCGCGAGCCCCGAGACCAGATAGAGCGCGAGGTAGCGGACCCGGCCGAGGGCGGCTTCCAGGGGGCCGCCGAGCCACCACAAGCTCAGCATGTTGAAGGCGATGTGCCAGATGGCCTCGTGCGCGAACATCGAGGTGAACAGCAGCCACCACTGGCCCTCGGCGACACCCTGCGTGGGGTTGAACGGCGCCGGCGGCCACTGGCCGACCAGGACCAGGTCGTCCAGGAACGACGGGCGGATCTGGCCGACGAGGAAGACCGCGAGGTTGATCCCGATGAGGATCTTGGTCAGGAGGCGGGGATCGGCCGTGACGGTGCCACCGGCCAGGGTGCGCGGTCGGGAGGCGTCCGGCGCGTGCCCCGTACCGGAGTCGCCGCGGACGCACGACGGGCACTGGAACCCGACGGACGCGCTGACCATGCACTCGGGACAGATCGGGCGCTCGCAGCGGGTGCAGCGGATGCCCGTCTCGCGTCCGGGGTGGCGGTAGCAGACGGGCAGGCTCTGGGCAGGCTGGGAATCCTGGTCGTCCGGCCCCTTCGGACTGCCTGGCGCCTGGTCCATGAGATCCCCTAAGTCGTCGTACGCACGGCATTTGCCCCGCTCATCCTTACGGACGAGCGGGGCATTTGGTTCCCGTCGAGGTGCCTGGGCTCAGGCGGAATCGGGGCTCAGCCCTGGCGGGTCTCCACGACGACCGACTCGATGACCACGTCGTTGAGCGGGCGGTCGGTGCGCGGGTTGGTCTGCGTCGTCGCGATGGAGTCGATGACCTTCTGGCTGGCCGCGTCGGTGACCTCGCCGAAGATGGTGTGCTTGCGGTTCAGCCAGGCCGTCGGGGAGACGGTGAGGAAGAACTGCGAGCCGTTGGTGCCCGGGCCGGCGTTGGCCATGGCCAGCAGGTACGGCTTGTCGAAGCGCAGGTCCGGGTGGAACTCGTCCTCGAACTGGTAGCCGGGACCACCGGTGCCGTTGCCCAGCGGGTCACCGCCCTGGATCATGAATCCGCTGATCACCCGGTGGAAGACCGTGCCGTCGTACAGCTTGGCCGTGGACTTCTCACCGGTCTCCGGGTTGGTCCACTCACGCTGCCCCTGGGCAAGGTCGACGAAGTTCTTGACCGTCTTGGGGGCGTGGTCCGGGAAGAGCCGGACCTCGATGTCGCCGTGATTGGTCTTCAGGGTGGCGTAGAGCTGCTCGGCCACGATCTGCCTTCCGTTGTCTTCCTGTGACCCCCTGATCCTCGCACGGTCCACGCCCTACGTCGCCCGGCGACCTCATCTGAGCGGATGTCGCGTCCCCATCCGAGCGGATTCCGAGCGGATATCGGGGCGCGTGGCGTCGGGCTGCGGGCGCGAAGGGAGGATCCGTGGCATTGTCGACGACAAGCTCGCGTTGCCCCTTATTTCAACGCTCATGACCCGGATGCCCGTCCTCGCATGCCCCAGCGTTCGTCGACAGGCATGATCCGTAAAAGGGTGGAAAGTCGAAATACCGTACGCCACCGAGGAGGAGGAAACCCGTGACCCGCATCGAAAGCGTGCGCGCCGCGACCGGCTCGGCCAAGGACAGCGTGCTGCACGCCGCGGAAGTGGTGGCGCCCTACGCCGACACGGCCAAGGACAGGGCCGCGCACTACGCACACGAGGCACGCGTACGGCTCGCGCCCAAGGTGTCGCTGGCCGCCGACCAGGCTCGCGTCCAGTACGGCACGCATGTCGCGCCGCGTCTGGAGCAGGCCCGTTCGCATGTGCCGCCGAAGGTCGACCAGGCCGCCCAGGAGGCCGCCGCTCGCACCCGAGCTGCTGCCCGGCAGGCCGCCGAGTACTCCAAGCCGAGGATCGAGCAGGCGGTGGCCGTGGCCGTGCCCGTCGCAGACGAGGCCGCGACGCGCGGTGCCGCCGCGTTGGCCGCACTGCGCAGCCATGTGACGGCCAAGGAGATCGAGAAGTTGGCCCGCAAGCACAAGCGGCGGGCGCGGGCGGGCCGGGCGGCGAAAATGCTGGCCGCCATGGGCGTGCTCGCCGGTGGCGCCTTCGCCGCCTGGAAGTGGTGGGACAAGCAGGCCAACCCGGACTGGCTGGTCGAGCCCCCCGCGGCGACGGAGGTGCCCGAGGCCGGCGGGCTGACGTCGGTGGACGGCAGCGGCAACCCGTCCGTGCTCGATCCCGAGGTCCAGGCGAAGCAGGCCGAGGACGAGGCAGCGGACCGCGACGAGCGCGACTGACGCCCGGAGTGCCGCACAGGGGGGGGGGGGGGGGGGGGGGGGGGGGGGGGGGGGGGGGGGGGGGGGGGGGTGTGGGCGGGGGGGTGGGGGGGGGGGGGGTGGGGGGGGGTTTTTTTCCTCCC
>NZ_JBWKCC010000013.1:91137-215794 GCF_056436655.1 Streptomyces sp. NPDC043427
CTCGTACCCCCACAGAACCAAGAAAAAAGACACCCAACGACACACCACCCCCCCCCCACCCCCCCCCCCCCCCCCCCCCCCCCCCCCACAGCGCTGTGTGTTTCACACCGCTTGTTTCACACCGACTGTTTCACGCCACTCGTTTCACACCGCTCGTTTCACACCTGGCGTTGTTTCACGTGGAACCACGACCGCGTTGTTTGCATCAGACCAGGTGGGAGCGCTACCACGCTTCCGCCACCTGCGGGGCAGGCACCCACGTCACACCGTTCGCGCCAGTTTGCGCAAAGGGCGGCGCCACTCCGCCCGCCCCTTCGAGTGATACACATCACCCGATACAGACAAAGGACCGGCCGGGCGCCGTGAGGCGCATCCGACCGGTCCGGGAAGTGGAGCCTAGGGGAGTCGAACCCCTGACATCTGCCATGCAAAGACAGCGCTCTACCAACTGAGCTAAGGCCCCGAAAGGAACGCCTCACCGGAGGATCCCCATACCGGTGGGCGCCGCAGACCAGAGTACCGGGTCGCCCCCGGTATCTCGCAAAATATGGGGGGTCCCCGCGGACGGCCACTCTCCGTAAGATGCTCGTCGTGGTTCGCTACAGCGAACCGCGGTATTTGGGGAAGCGATGGGGAGACGCAATGGACGCCGCACAGCAGGAAGCGACCGCGAGAGCGCGGGAACTGCAGCGGAACTGGTACGGGGAGCCGCTGGGGGCGCTCTTCCGTAAGCTCATCGACGATCTTGGTCTCAACCAGGCTCGTCTCGCGGGGGTACTGGGACTGTCCGCACCGATGCTGTCGCAGCTGATGAGCGGTCAGCGGGCGAAGATCGGCAATCCGGCCGTGGTCCAGCGGGTGCAGCTGCTGCAGGACTTGGCCGGACAGGTCGCGGACGGCAGCGTGAGCGCCGCCGAGGCGACCGACCGCATGGACGAGATCAAGAGGTCACAGGGGGGATCGGTGCTCAGCAACACCACACAGACGACGAACAGTTCGGGGGCACCCACAGTCAAGCGTGTGGTCCGCGAGATCCAGTCGCTGCTGCGCTCGGTGGCCGCCGCGGGCGACATCATCGAGGCCGCGGACACCCTGGCCACGAGCCATCCGGAACTGGCCGAGTTCCTCAAGGTGTACGGCGCCGGCCGCACGTCCGACGCGGTGGCGCACTACCAGTCCCACCAGTCCTGAGCCCACGGCCCGGTCACCGAAGGGGGTTCGGCAACCGGGCCGACGGCAGGGGGAGTCGCAGACCAGCGGCAGGGGGTACCCGCGAGGGGCACGGGCGTATCACTCATCAAGGGGGACTCGAGGGGTCGTAGCCCTCTCCATGGGGGAGGGAACGGGGGAGGCCTGAGGGGGAGGAGCAGCGCGCAGCCATGGGTGAGGTGTTCGCCGGCCGGTACGAACTGGCCGACCCGATCGGACGCGGCGGAGTCGGCGCCGTCTGGCGCGCCTGGGACCATCGGCGCCGTCGCTATGTGGCCGCCAAGGTCCTCCAGCAGAGCGACGCCCACTCGTTGCTGCGGTTCGTCCGCGAGCAGGCGCTGCGGATCGACCACCCCCATGTGCTCGCGCCCGCCAGCTGGGCCGCCGACGACGACAAGGTCCTGTTCACCATGGACCTCGTCGCCGGCGGCTCACTGGTCCACCTCGTGGGTGACTACGGTCCGCTGCCACCGGCGTTCGTCTGCACCCTGCTGGACCAGTTGCTCGCCGGGCTCGCCGCGGTGCACGACGAAGGCGTCGTCCACCGGGACATCAAGCCCGCCAACGTGCTGCTGGAAGCCACCGGCACCGGTCGGCCGCGGCTGCGTCTGTCCGACTTCGGCATCGCGATGCGGCTGGGCGAACCGCGGCTGACGGAGACCAACCTCGTGGTGGGGACGCCCGGTTATCTCGCCCCCGAGCAGATGATGGGGGCCGAACCGGACTTCCCCGCCGACCTGTTCGCCGTCGGCCTCGTCGCGCTCTACCTGCTCGAGGGCGCGAAGCCGGACGCCAAGGCACTCGTCCAGTACTTCGCGGAGCACGGAACGCCCGCTGCCCCCAAGAGCGTTCCGGAGCCCCTGTGGCAGGTCGTGGCGTCCCTGCTGCAGCCGGATCCGCAGGCTCGCTTCCGCACGGCCACGGGGGCCCGCAAGGCGCTGGCCGCCGCTGTGGAGCTGCTGCCCGAGCCGGGCCCCGACGACGAGCTGATCGAGATCTTCGACCAACTCGGGCCCCTGCCAAAGGGGTTCGGCCCCGAGGGGCCGCTGAGACGGGTGCCGGGGGTGGACGGAAGGGGGGTGACTCCTGCGGAGGGGACGCCTGTTGGGGGGACACCTCCCGTGGGGGTGCCGCCCGGGCAGCCGGTCGGGCAGCCGGTCGGGGACACGACGGGCTCCCGGCCCGCCTCCGGCGTCGTACCCGACGATCCACGCCGAAGTGGACCGCCGCAGCCGTCCAGGGCTTCGCAGCCGCCCGTGCCGTCCCAGCAGGCCATGCCCGCGACTCCCGCGCAGCCGTCCACGCCCTCACAGCCGCTCAGCATGTCGGACACCGGCAGCTTCCACCTGCCGCCTCCGCAGCCCTCCGTGTCCTCCCCCCAACCGGTCTCGGCCCCTCAGCCACCCGCTGTGCGGCCGCCGGCGGACCCGGCGTACACACCGGCGCAGGCGGCGTACCCGTCGTCGGCCCACCACGCCTCGCACGCCCCTCACGATCCCACCTACGCGTTGCCCACGCGCCCTCACACCGCCACTGCCTCGTACACGGCTCAGACCCCGCAGGCTCCCCTCCCGGCCCAGGACACGGCTCGGCATCGCGCCCGGCGGCCCGGGCCGCCCGCCAGGATCGCGGTCCCGCTGCTGCTGCTCGCGCTGGTCTGCTACGGCGTCGGGTTCTGGGCGCTCGCACGTATCTGAGCGGAGGCCCTGCGCCGGGCCGTCCCCGTCCACACCCCGAGGACGACCAGGAGCGCGGTACCCGTCCCGATGCCTCCGACGGCGAGCGCCCGCATCGCGGTGGTGTCATCGGCGGCGGCGCCCTCGGCCGCGGCCAGACGGTCCTGTGCCGTGATCTCGAAGACGCCCCGCGGCACGGACTGCCCCGCGTATGCGGGGCCGGGCTCCCCCGCCCCGCCGACCCGTACCCGCAGGGTCAGCCCGAACGGCCCGTCGCCGAACCGGTCGGCCACCTGCGCGGCCAGGTGGACGACGAGGTAGTAGGAGCCGGCGAACCGCATGCCCCGGACCTGGTCGCCCACGTCGTGGCGGTTGGCGTACGCGACCGGCGGCACGGGGGCGAGCGAAGCCGACTTCTGCCGTCCGTCGTAGCCGACGCCGACGTCCTCGACGTGCGCGCGCACCGGGTTGTACAGCGACATCTCCAGGGCGGCGACCGCGTAGCCCTCGCCGTCGGGCGCGCTGCCCAGCTCGGCGGTGGCGTGGAGCTGTCGGCCCCAGTCGACCGGCACCGCGTAGAAGAGGGTCTGCCCGGGTGCGATGTCGCTGTGCCAGACGCCCTGGCCCACGGGGGTGGCGGTGCTGAAGCCGGCTCCGCCCTCGCGATTCACGGGCTCACCGCTGAGGGGTGCGGGCGTGGCGGAGTCCCAGACCTCGGGCGCGCTGGTCGCGCCGGCCTGCCGTAGCGGCGGCTCGGAGACGGGGGCGAGCTCCAGATCCCAGTCGTCCGCAGAGGAGCCTGTAGAGGAGCCGGCCGAAGAGCCGCCTGTCGTACGGAGCCGCTCGACGACCACGTAATACGTGCCCGCTCCCTGGCACAGGCTCTTGCCCGGCGCCACCTCGCGCTCGCCCCAGGCCGCGATCGGATGGGGGCTGCGCGCGGCCCCGAGGGTCTGGCTCTCGACGGAGCAGCTGTGGCTGTCGGCGTCCTGCACGGTGACCTTGAGCCCGTCGGTGGCGGCGACGGTGGTGCCGGGGCCGGGGACGGCGGTGGCGGAGACGTACGCGTTGGAGGTGTCGTCGAGTTCGAGGCGGTAGTAGATCTTCCCGCCGGCCGGGAGGGTGCTCCGGTAGGTGCGGCCGGGTTCCAGGCGTTCGGCGTCGGTGGTGCTCGTCGCGCCCTCGACGGCCCGGGCGTCGTCGGCGAAGGCGTAGGCCCCGGCGGTCGGCAGTCCGACCGCCAGCGCGCCCGGCGCGGGGAGTGCGACGGCGGCGCAGAGTACGGCACCGGCGACGGTCACGCGCGGGGGCGCGGGCCGACGACCGCGCCGTCCGCGCCGTTCTCCCGCGCGCCGCCACGCCGTCGTACGCCGCCCCATCGCACGCCCCCTCGTCGCTGCCCGAACCGTGGCCCATCCTGCCTCGCCGGGCCGTACGACACCCCCGAGACGACGCAAAACCCCGACCGCGAGGGCGGTCGGGGTCTGTTCAGATTCCGGTGTCGGGACTCACGAACCCGTGGGCACGGAGTCAGTCGCCTCCGTCCACAGATCCTGCTCGGCGCGATCCGCCTGGATCTGGCGGTACACGAGGAGCCCGCCGATGGCGGCCAGTGCGACCAGGAGCAGCTTCTTCACCGCGCGACCTCGTCTTTCCTTGACGTAGGGGACCTCTGCCGCCCGACTATACACACCGATCGATATCGATCGGTGACCTACGTCGATCGCCAACTACCGTTCGGTACGGCTCAGTAGAAGCGGATGCCGGTATTCCGAGTGTGCACCGAGTGCCCCCCTTTCTCCGCTCTTCTTACCTTTCGCCCCTCATAGGTCCATCCGAGTGGTGTTCATCCGAAGATCGACGCGCCACGGGCGTAGGTCCACCACTTCGCGCCCCCCGTACACATCATGAGGAAAGTACGCAACTCGCCCAACCCGAAAGTGAGGGGTCATGGCCCAGAACCAGGTCATGAAGCTGTGGACCGCCATCGTCACCGCCTTCCTCGCGCTGTGCACGACGCTCGGCCTCGTCACGACGACCGCCGCCGCGGCCGTACAGGAGACCGGAACCGCACGCAACAGCAGCGACGACAGCACCGCACACGTGACACCACCGGCGATGACCCCCTGGGCCTGGTCCCATGCCCGGGCCCTGCCCCCCACGATGAAGCAGCGCATCCGAGCCGAGGCCCACGGCAAGTCCCCCAGCTGCCGCCACCGCCCCCTCGCCGACCCGCAAGCGCAAGCCACCACCCGAGCCTCCCAGCCCGCCTGCGACACCCCACCCAGGCCCGCCATCCCCCTCCAGCGCTGACACCCCCGCCCCACCAGCACAACCCAACGGCGAACTTGCGTACGCCCCAAGAGGCCCGGCCGCTCCCCCAGGAGCGCCCGGGCCTCTTGCCATGACTCACCCCCGCTGCCCCTCAGCGAGGTCGCTGTTCCCCTGCGTCGATGCGGCCCCGGCGCTGCGAACAGTCGAGTCGGGCAGACCCGCTCCACACCGCCTCCGTGCGGCTTTGGTGGCCCTGCTTCCCGTCGCGCACTCCGCTTCCCGGACACGACCCCGGCGGCCGATGTCAGCCGTCAATGCAAAGACCCCCGATCCGTGTGGACCGGGGGTCTTCTCGCTGGTGGGGCTAACAGGATTTGAACCTGTGGCCTCATCCTTATCAGGGATGCGCTCTAACCAACTGAGCTATAGCCCCGCCGCGCTCTGCGGTGTGTGTCCCGCGCGCTGACTCCTGAAGATTAGCGCACGACGTGGGCAGTCCCAAAATCGGTTGTCGGAGGACCGTCAGGCGACCCTCACTCGTCCTCGGCCAGCGTCAGCTCGACCCCGCCGACGAAGCCCGCGGAGAGGTTGTAGATGAACGCGCCGAGGGTCGCGAGGGCCGTCGCGAGGACGACGTCGATGACCGCGATGACCGACGTGAACATCAGCACATGGGGGAGGGAGAGGAACGACTGGAGGTCGAAGCCGTTCGACTCGTTGGAGCCGGTGGCTTCCGCGATCGTGCCGCCGACCGAGGAGAAGACACCCATCGCGTCCATGACCATCCACAGCACGGCCGCCGCGACGATCGTGCAGATGCCCAGCGCGATGGAGAGCAGGAAGCTGACCTTCATCACGGACCACGGGTCTGCCTTGGCCACCCGCAGACGCGCCTTGCGGACGCGGGGCGTGGTGCTCGCCCCCGTGCGCGGGCGGCGTACGGCCCCGGAGGGGGCGGGTGCCTGCGCCTGGTAAGCCTGCGGCGGGTGGTACGGCCCCGCGGCCTGCTGCGGGGAGCGCTCCCCCGGAAGCGGCGATGCGGGCGGCGCGGAGGCCGGCTGCGGCGCCGCGGGCCGGGCCTGCGGCTGTCCCTGCGCGCCGGCGTCCTTGTGCTGGGCCTGCGGACCTCGGGAGTCCGTCACAGCTCCCCCCTGGGGTCCCTGGGCGTCATGCGACTGCGAGTCGGCCACGGGTGCCTTGATCGCCTTCAGCTGGGTCGTGTGCGTATCCGTCGCACGCGCGGCGGAGCCACGGCCGCCGCCGTCCGTTTCCGTACCGGTGGAGGTACCGGAACCGGTCGACCCGGCGCCCGTGGCTCCGCTCACGATGACTCACTCCTCGTGCTACTCGGACGAGGGCGCCTCACCCTCGTCCGTGCCGGTGGGCGCGACACTGTCGGCGGTCTCGTCGACGACCACATCGCCGTCGACCTCCTCCGCCTCGCGTCCCGCCTCGGCGTTACGGGCGATGCCGACCACGGCATCGCGCTTGCCCAGGTTGATCAGTTGGACGCCCATGGTGTCACGGCCCGTCTCCCTGATCTCGTTGACTCGCGTACGAATCACACCGCCCGACAGCGTGATGGCGAGGATCTCATCGGTCTCCTCGACCACCAGCGCGCCGACGAGCGAACCGCGATCCTCGACGATCTTGGCGGCCTTGATACCGAGGCCGCCGCGACCCTGAACGCGGTAGTCGTCGACGGCAGTCCGCTTCGCGTACCCACCGTCTGTGGCAGTGAACACGAACGTACCGGGTCGAACAACATTCATCGAGAGCAGTTCGTCTCCCTCACGGAAACTCATGCCCTTGACACCGGAGGTGGCGCGACCCATGGGACGCAGCGACTCGTCCGTGGCGGTGAACCTGATCGACTGCGCCTTCTTGCTGATCAGAAGCAAGTCGTCGTCCGCCGAGACCAGTTCGGCTCCGATCAGTTCGTCGTCGGAACCGTCCTCCCGCTCACGGAGGTTGATCGCGATCACACCGCCGGAACGAGGGGAATCGTAATCCTTCAGAGGCGTCTTCTTGACCAAGCCGGCCTTGGTCGCGAGAACCAGGTACGGCGTCGCGTCGTAGTCGCGGATGGCGAGGATCTCGGCGATAGCCTCGTCCGGCTGGAAGGCCAGCAGGTTGGCGACGTGCTGTCCGCGCGCGTCACGGCCGGCGTCGGGGAGCTCGTACGCCTTGGCGCGGTACACGCGGCCCTTGTTGGTGAAGAACAACAGCCAGTGGTGCGTGGTCGACACGAAGAAGTGGTCGACGATGTCGTCTTCCTTCAGTTTCGCGCCGCGCACGCCCTTGCCGCCGCGCTTCTGCGCCCGGTAGTCGACGGTCTTGGTGCGCTTGACGTAGCCACCGCGCGTGACGGTGACGACGATGTCCTCCTCGGCGATCAGGTCCTCGATGGACATGTCACCGTCGTAGGGCACCAGCATGGTCTTGCGGTCGTCGCCGAACTTCTCGACGATCGCGGCGAGTTCCGCACTGACGATGCCGCGCTGACGGACCGGCGACGCGAGGATCTCGTTGTACTCGTTGATCTTCGCCTGGAGCTCGTCGTGCTCCTGGACGATCTTCTGGCGCTCCAGGGCGGCCAGTCGCCGCAGCTGCATCTCGAGGATGGCGTTGGCCTGGATCTCGTCGATCTCCAGGAGCTCCATCAGGCCCCCGCGCGCGATCTCGACGGTGTCGCTGCGACGGATGAGCGCGATGACCTCGTCGATGGCGTCCAGGGCCTTCAGCAGGCCGCGCAGGATGTGCGCCCGCTCCTCGGCCTTGCGCAGCCGGAAGCGCGTACGGCGGACGACGACCTCGATCTGGTGCGTCACCCAGTGGCGGATGAACGCGTCCAGGGAGAGCGTGCGCGGGACGCCGTCGACCAGCGCCAGCATGTTGGCGCCGAAGTTGGTCTGCAGGTCCGTGTGCTTGTAGAGGTTGTTCAGGACGACCTTGGCGACCGCGTCGCGCTTCAGGACGATGACCAACCGCTGCCCCGTACGAGACGACGTCTCGTCGCGGACGTCGGCGATGCCGCCCACCTTGCCGTCCTTCACCAGGTCGGCGATCTTCTGCGCGAGGTTGTCGGGGTTGACCTGATAGGGCAGCTCCGTGACCACCAGGCACTGGCGGTTCTGGATCTCCTCGACCGCGACGACCGCGCGCATCGTGATCGAGCCGCGGCCGGTACGGTACGCCTCCTCGATGCCCTTGCGGCCCACGACGAGCGCGCCGGTCGGGAAGTCGGGGCCCTTGATGCGCTCGATGAGCGCATCAAGGAGCTCCTCGTGGGACGCCTCGGGATTCTCCAGGTACCACTGGGCGCCGGCCGCGACCTCGCGCAGGTTGTGCGGCGGGATGTTGGTCGCCATGCCGACCGCGATACCGGCCGAGCCGTTGATCAGCAGGTTCGGGAAGCGTGCCGGCAGGACGGTCGGCTCCTGGGAGCGGCCGTCGTAGTTGTCCGTGAAGTCGACGGTCTCCTCGTCGATGTCGCGGACCATCTCCATCGACAGCGGCGCCATCTTGCACTCGGTGTAGCGCATCGCCGCCGCCGGGTCGTTGCCCGGGGAGCCGAAGTTGCCGTTGGAGTCCACCAGCGGCATCCGCATCGACCACGGCTGGGCGAGGCGGACCAAGGCGTCGTAGATCGAGCTGTCGCCGTGGGGGTGGTAGTTGCCCATGACGTCGCCGACCACGCGCGCGCACTTGTAGAAGCCGCGCTCGGGGCGGTAGCCGCCGTCGTACATGGCGTACAGGACGCGGCGGTGGACGGGCTTGAGACCGTCCCGGACGTCGGGCAGCGCACGCGAGACGATGACGGACATCGCGTAGTCGAGGTACGAGCGCTGCATCTCGGTCTCGAGCCCGACGGGCTCGACACGCTGGGCGATAATGCCGCCCTCTTCAGAGGTGACGGGAGTGTTCTCGTCGGCCATTGCTGGTGAAGATCCTTCCTGGTGCGGTCAGCTGAGACCGACTCAGATGTCGAGGAAGCGGACGTCCTTGGCGTTTCGCTGGATGAACTGGCGGCGGGCCTCGACGTCCTCGCCCATGAGGACCGAGAACAGGTCGTCGGCCTGGGCGGCGTCGTCGAGGGTGACCTGGCCGAGGACCCGGTGCTCCTGGTCCATCGTGGTCACACGCAGTTCCTCGGCGTTCATCTCGCCGAGACCCTTGAAGCGCTGGATGGAGTCCTCGCGGATGCGCTTGCCGCGCTGGCGGCCCATCTCGATCAGCGCGTCGCGCTCGCGGTCCGAGTACGCGTACTCGATGTCGTCCCGGCCCCACTTGATCTTGTACAGCGGAGGACGGGAGAGGTACACGTGCCCGGCCTCGACCAGCGGCCGCATGAAGCGGAACAGGAAGGTGAGCAGCAGGGTGCTGATGTGCTGGCCGTCGACGTCGGCGTCCGCCATCAGAATGATCTTGTGATAACGGAGCTTCTCGATGTCGAAGTCCTCGTGGACTCCGGTGCCGAAGGCGGAGATCAGCGCCTGGATCTCCTGGTTCTGCAGGATCTTGTCGATCCTGGCCTTCTCGACGTTCAGGATCTTGCCGCGGATCGGGAGGATCGCCTGGTACTGCGGGTTGCGGCCGGACTTGGCCGAACCGCCGGCGGAGTCACCCTCGACGATGAAGATCTCGCACTTGATGGGGTCGTTCGACTGGCAGTCGGAGAGCTTGCCCGGCAGAGAGGCCGACTCAAGGAGGCCCTTGCGACGCGTCAGGTCACGGGCCTTGCGGGCCGCCACTCGCGCGGTGGCCGCCTGGATGCCCTTGCGGACGATGTCCGCCGCCTCGACCGGGTTGCGGTCCAGCCAGTCGTTGAGGTGCTCGTAGACCGCCTTCTGGACGAAGGTCTTGGCCTCCGTGTTGCCCAGCTTGGTCTTGGTCTGCCCCTCGAACTGGGGCTCGCTCAACTTGACCGAGATGATCGCGGTCAGACCCTCGCGGATGTCGTCACCCGTGAGGTTGTCGTCCTTCTCCCGCAGCAGCCTCTTGTCGCGCGCGTACTTGTTGATCAGGTTGGTGAGCGCCGAGCGGAAGCCCTCTTCGTGCGTACCGCCCTCGTGCGTGTGGATGATGTTGGCGAAGGAGTACACGCCCTCCGTGTAGCCGCCGTTCCACTGCATGGCGACCTCGAGGGACAGGCTCTTGTCCTTGTCCTCGGCCTCCAGGTCGATGACAGTGGGGTGCACCACGTCCCCCTTGCGGGAGTTGAGGTACTTCACGAAGTCGACGATGCCGCCCTCGTAGTGGTACGTGACGGTCTTGACCTCGTCCTTGGCGTCCGCACCGGCCTCGTCGGCACCGGTCACGGCCTTGGCGGACTCGCGCTCGTCCGTGAGTTTGATCGTCAAACCCTTGTTGAGGAACGCCATCTCCTGGAAGCGCCGCGAGAGCGTCTCGAAGGAGTATTCGGTGGTCTCGAAGATGTCGCCGTCGGCCCAGAAGGTGACCGAGGTGCCGGTCTCCTCGATGGCCTCGTGCTTCGCGAGCGGGGCAGTCGGGACGCCCATCTTGTAGTCCTGCGTCCAGCGGTGACCGTCGGTCCGGACCTCGACGGAGACCTTGCTCGACAGGGCGTTCACGACCGAGACACCGACGCCGTGCAGACCACCGGAGACCGCGTAGCCGCCGCCACCGAACTTGCCGCCCGCGTGGAGCACGGTCAGCACGACCTCGAGGGCCGGCTTGCCCTCGGACGCGACGATGCCCACCGGGATGCCACGGCCGTTGTCGACGACGCGGACGCCACCGTCGGCGAGGATCGTCACCTCGATCGTGTCCGCGTGCCCGGCCAGGGCCTCGTCGACGGAGTTGTCGACGACCTCGTACACGAGGTGGTGCAGGCCACGCTCACCGGTGGAACCGATGTACATACCGGGTCGCTTGCGGACCGCGTCCAGACCCTCGAGGACGGTGATGGCGCTGGCGTCGTACGAGGCGGTGACCTCGCCGTTCGACGAGGTCACCGCGGCGTCGGCGCCGGTGTCGGTGGACGGGATGTTCTCGTTGGGGTTGCCGGAATCGGCCACGAAGCGCCCTTTCTGGCACAGCACGAGCCGGGCTCGTCGGCGGGTTGCCGGAGCGGCCGCGGCATGTTGCGTTGGTAAGCCTTGGTCAGCGTTGCTCAGCTTTTCCCGGACGGTCCCCACGTTCGGGGCGGGATTGTCTTCCAGTCTACCGGTAGCGCCGACAGTGATGGGGGTTTGCCGGTACCTGAGTCCTGATGTGCCGCCCTCAACCGGTCTCGGACGGGTCCCGATATGTGGATGGGGGCTCCAAGAGGCTCACAGCGGCACTCAGAGCTTCCGGGTGTCAACCCGTTGCTACCCCCGGGTCAGGTCGCTTTCCGCATCGGTGTGCGAGGGTGTCGCGGGCCCGTCGCGGTGGCATGACAAAGGCGCCGACGCCACTTCGGCACCGACAGCAATGTGACAGAGGTCACCCGTAGGTGTCGCCGGGACCCGTGCTCCCGGGGGCGCGCAGCGGGCCGTAGCGGCGGGCGGGACCCCCGGGTCCGTAGACCTTGATCTGCTTCACCGCGCCGTGGCCCAGGTCCTCGTTCAGGCGGGCGACCAGCGTCGGGGCGAGCAGGCGCAGGTTGGTCGCCCAGGCCGTGGAGTCGCAGCGCACCACGAGGACCCGCTCGTCCTCGTCGTACCGCTCCGGTACGCAGTGCTTGGCCACGTCCTCGCCGACGATCTCCGGCCAGCGGCCCATGACGCCGCCCACCGCGGCCGGGGCCTCCCAGCCGCGCTCGGTGAGCAACCGGTTGATCGCGGCGCCGAGCGCCATCGGGTCGCGGCCGTCGGCACGCGCACCGGAGCGCAGGCCGCCCCCGCGACGCGCCTGCTTCCGCTGCTGCGCCGCGTCCCCACGCGCGCGTGCCTGCTCCCGGGCCGCGCGCAGCGCCACGCGCGCGAGGTCGACGCCGGAGGGTTCGGGCGTCTTCGGGGCCGGTTCGTCGGCGCTCATACGCGCTCCACCGCCCCGTCGGCCACGGCGTACCGCGCCCCCGCCAGCACATGCGGTACGTCGTCGTCGACCGCGGCCGTCACCAGTACCTGCTCACCGGGCGCGACCAGCTCCGCCAGCCGCTCCCGGCGCCTGGCGTCCAGCTCGGCGAAGACGTCGTCGAGGATCAGCACCGGCTCGTTGCCCTCGGCCCGCAGCAGGTCGTACGAGGCCAGCCGCAGCGCCAGCGCGTAGGACCAGGACTCGCCGTGGGAGGCGTATCCCTTGGCCGGCAACTGACCGAGTTTGAGAATCAAATCGTCCCGATGAGGCCCTACGAGAGTGACGCCCCGCTCGACCTCCTGCTTGCGGGCGTCGGCGAGCGCCGCGATGAGCTGGGCGTAGAGGTCCTCGCGCGTGTGGGCCTCGCCGGGCGCGGACGGCTTGTACTCCAGGGCCACGGGGCCGCCGCCGGGCGCCAGTTGCTCGTAGGCCTTGTCGGCCAGCGGCTGGATCGCGGCGATCAGGTCGAGGCGCTGGGCAAGCAGTTCGGCGCCCACGCGCGCGAGGTGCTGGTCCCAGACGTCGAGTGTGGACAGGTCCATGGAGCGGCCGCCGTGCCGACGGGCCAGCGCGGCCGACTTCAGGAGGGTGTTGCGCTGCTTGAGCACCCGCTCGTAGTCGGAGCGCACGCCCGCCATGCGCGGGGAGCGGGCGGTGATCAGCTCGTCCAGGAAGCGGCGTCGCTCTCCGGGGTCGCCCTTGACCAGGGCGAGGTCCTCGGGCGCGAAGAGGACGGTCCGGACGATCCCCAGCACGTCACGGGGCCTGACCTGGGAGGACCTGTTGATACGGGCGCGGTTGGCCTTGCCGGGGTTCAGCTCCAGCTCGATGAGCTGCTGCCGCTCGCCCTGGCGGACCTGCGCGCGGACGACCGCGCGGTCGGCGCCCATACGGACCAGGGGCGCGTCGGAGGCGACGCGGTGGCTGCCGAGGGTGGCGAGATAGCCGACGGCCTCGACGAGGTTCGTCTTGCCCTGCCCGTTGGGGCCGACGAAGGCGGTGACGCCCGGGTCGAGCGGGACCTCGACCCGGGCGTACGAGCGGAAGTCGGCCAGCGACAGGTGCGTGACGTGCATGGTCGGGTGCCGACCTCCCCCACAGTGCTCGGGTACGGATTGCCGGGTGACGTCTCGTCGACGTACCGGGTTACTTCTTCTCGACCGCGTGGCCGCCGAACTGGTTCCGCAGCGCCGCGATCATCTTCATCTGCGGCGAGTCGTCCTGGCGGGACGCGAACCGGGCGAACAGCGACGCGGTGATCGCCGGCAGCGGCACCGCGTGGTCGATGGCGGCTTCCACAGTCCAGCGTCCCTCGCCGGAGTCCTGTGCGAAACCCTTCAGCCGGTCCAGGTGCTCGTCCTCGTCGAGGGCGTTGACCGCGAGGTCGAGCAGCCAGGAGCGGATGACGGTGCCGTCCTGCCAGGAGCGGAAGACCTCGCGCACGTCCGTGACGGAGTCGACCTTCTCCAGGAGCTCCCAGCCCTCGGCGTAGGCCTGCATCATGGCGTACTCGATGCCGTTGTGGACCATCTTCGCGAAGTGGCCCGCGCCGACCTTGCCGGCGTGCACGGCGCCGAGGTCGCCCTTCGGCTTGAGGGCGTCGAAGATCGGCTGCGCCTTGGCGACGTTCTCCGCGTCGCCGCCGTACATCAGCGCATAGCCGTTCTCCAGGCCCCAGACGCCGCCGGAGACGCCGCAGTCGACGAAGCCTATGCCCTTGGCGGCCAGTTCCTCGGCGTGCTTCTCGTCGTCGGTCCAGCGGGAGTTGCCGCCGTCCACGACGACGTCACCGGGTTCGAGGAGCTCGGCGAGCTCGTCGATGGTCGACTGGGTGGCGGCACCTGCCGGGACCATCACCCATACGACGCGCGGGCCCTTGAGGCTGTCCACAAGCTCCTTCAGGGTGTGGACATCCGCGAGGTCCGGGTTGCGGTCGTATCCGACGACGGTGTGGCCCGCGCGGCGGATCCGCTCGCGCATGTTGCCGCCCATCTTGCCGAGGCCGACGAGACCGAGCTCCATCAGTTGTGTTCCTTAGGTTCTGCGACGTGGCGTGACGGCACACAGGTGCCGCGGCACTTTCGTACCCGCGTCCGAGCCTAGACCCGGACGCTCGCTCACATCTGTGGGCATACGCGCTCAGACGTATGCCCCGACCTGCGGGTTCTCTGAGGAACGCCGTCAGCCGCTGAGGCGCACCGGCATGATCAGGTACTTGTATGCCTCGTCCGCCTCGGCGTCCACCGCCGGCTTGCCGCTGAGCAGCGCGGGCTTCGTGGACGTCGTGAAGGAGAGCTGGGCCACGGGGGAGTCGATGGCGCTCAGGCCGTCCAGCAGGAAGGTCGGGTTGAAGGCGATGGAGATGTCGTCGCCCTCCAGCTGGGCGTCGACCCTTTCCACAGCCTGTGCGTCGTCGCTGGAGCCGGCCTCCAGGATCAGCACGCCCTGCTCGAAGCTGAGCCGCACCGGGGTGTTGCGCTCGGCGACCAGGGCCACGCGCTTGACGGCCTCCACGAAGGGGGCGGTCTCGATCACCGCGACGGAGTTGAACTCGGTCGGGAACAGCGTGCGGTACTTCGGGAGGTCGCCCTCCAGCAGGCGCGTCGTCGTGCGACGTCCGGCGCCCTCGAAGCCGATGAGGCCCTCGCCCGAGCCCGAGCCGGACAGCGCCAGGATCACGCTGTCGCCGTTGGTGAGCGCCTTGGCGGTGTCCTGGAGGGTCTTGGCGGGCACCAGGGCGACCGCGGAGACCTCCGGGTTCTCCGGCTTCCACAGGAACTCGCGGACCGCGAAGCGGTAGCGGTCGGTGGAGGCCAGCGTGACGGTGTCACCCTCGATCTCGATGCGCACACCGGTCAGGACGGGCAGCGTGTCGTCACGGCCGGCGGCGATGGCGACCTGCTGCACGGCGGAGGCGAAGACCTCGCCGGGGACCGTGCCCGTGGCGTTCGGCATCTGAGGCAGAGCCGGGTACTCCTCCACAGGCAGGGTGTGGAGTGTGAACCGCGAGGAGCCGCAGACCACGGTCGCCCGTACACCGTCTGTGGAAATCTCCACCGGGCGGTTGGGGAGGGCACGGCAGATGTCGGCCAGCAGACGGCCGGAGACGAGGACGGTGCCCTCCTCCTCGACCTCGGTCTCCACCGACACTCGCGCGGAGACCTCGTAGTCGAAGCTGGACAGGCTCAGCTGGCCGTCCTCGGCCTTCAGCAGCAGGCCGGCGAGGACAGGCGCCGGCGGACGGGCCGGGAGGCTGCGCGCCGCCCAGGCAACTGCCTCCGCGAGTACGTCGCGTTCCACCCGGATCTTCACTGTTGCCGCCTCCTGCTGTTGCCGGCGCTTCTCGCTCTGCCTGGCCCTCGTCGTCTGTCTCGGTGTCGCCGGTTCCCGTGGTGGGAAGGACACCGGGGAACAGTCTGACGCACCGCACTGACAGTAGGTGCCTCTCGGGGTCAAGTCGTGACGAGGGGCAGCCGAGCGCCGAAGAGCGAGTTGTGCACAGGGCCCACTTCGAAACGGATTCCCAGCTCTCTCTAGTTGGGAGTAGTAGTAGGGGCTGTGGATACCGTGGATAACTACGTTTTCCCAGCTCAGAGCGGGAATTTTGTCCACTGGCCCTGTGGGTGGAGGCGGTGGACAACCCGGGGTGTCTGTGGAGAACAGAAAGTTCTGCACACCCCATGCACAGCCTGAGGCGAGTTCTCCCCAGCGGCGTCCCCAGCTTTACCCACCTTTCCCACAGGCCAACCCGGCAGCTTCGTGTGACGCCTTTCACTCGACACGGTGAGCAGGTGCGTCGCGTTGCCGAACAGTGGACAGGCATGTGGAGAAGCGGCCCAACGCTGGGGACAACCGGCCCCAGCCTGTGGGTTGCCCGTGGACAACTTCGTGCACAGCTTGTGGATCAATTCTTCGTCCACAGGCTGTGGAGATCCTTCGTCCACGAATCCACAACCAGTTGACCTGGCCCGATGGTCCCTCAACAGGACGCCCTGTGGACACCGTATGGACAACTTCGCAGTCCCCAGGGTGTGGACGGGAAAAAGTCGTCGAATCTGTGGAGAGTGGCCGTAACCCGGCAGCTATTCGAACAGCGGCTGTCCACGCCATGACCAGGGGCGAGCCCTCGCAGCGGCCCGGGGAAGACGAAGGGCGCCCCCGGGATGTCCTCCCGGGGGCGCCCTCAGTGACGCGTGGCGGCTGCTGTCAGCCGGCCTTGATGCGGTTGGTGAGCTCGGTGACCTGGTTGTAGATGGAACGCCGCTCGGCCATCAGATTGCGGATCTTGCGATCGGCATGCATGACCGTCGTGTGGTCGCGGCCGCCGAACAACGCGCCGATCTTCGGCAGCGACAGGTCCGTGAGCTCACGGCACAGGTACATGGCGATCTGGCGGGCGGTGACCAGGGCCCGGCCGCGCGAGGTGCCGCACAGGTCCTCCACGGTGAGCCCGAAGTAGTCGGCCGTCGCGCTCATGATCGCCGTCGAGGTGATCTCGGGCGCCGAGTCCTCGCCACCGGGGATCAGGTCCTTCAGGACGATCTCGGTCAGGCCCAGGTCCACCGGCTGCCGGTTGAGCGACGCGAACGCCGTCACCCGGATCAGCGCGCCCTCCAGCTCGCGGATGTTGCGCGAGATCCGCGAGGCGATGAACTCCAGAACCTCCGGCGGGGCGTTGAGCTGCTCCTGGACCGCCTTCTTGCGCAGGATCGCGATGCGCGTCTCCAGCTCGGGCGGCTGCACGTCGGTGATCAGGCCCCACTCGAAACGGTTCCGCAGCCGGTCCTCCAGGGTCACCAGCTGTTTCGGCGGCCGGTCACTGCTGAGGACGATCTGCTTGTTGGCGTTGTGGAGCGTGTTGAACGTGTGGAAGAACTCCTCCTGCGTCGACTCCTTGTCCGCCAGGAACTGGATGTCGTCGACGAGCAGGATGTCCATCTCGCGGTACCGCTTGCGGAAGCTGTCGCCCTTGCCGTCGCGGATGGAGTTGATGAACTCGTTGGTGAACTCCTCCGAGCTCACGTAGCGCACGCGCGTGCCCGGGTAGAGGCTCCGCGCGTAGTGTCCGATCGCGTGCAACAGGTGCGTCTTGCCGAGCCCGGACTCGCCGTAGATGAAGAGCGGGTTGTACGCCTTCGCCGGCGCCTCGGCCACGGCGACCGCGGCCGCGTGGGCGAAGCGGTTCGACGCGCCGATGACGAACGTGTCGAAGAGGTACTTCGGATTCAGGCGCGCGGTCGGCTCCCCGGGCCCGGTCGCCGGCGCGGGCTGCGCGGCCAGCGGGCCGGGCGCGCCGGTGGTGGGCAGGTTGGAGCCGACGGGGCCACCGCGGTGGACGTGCCCGGAACCGACCGGTGGCTCGGGCAGGTCACGGCGGCCGCCGTCGCGCTGGTCGTGGCCCGCGCGGGAGGAGTCGTAGTCGGCTCGCGGCGAGTCGTAATCGGAGCGCTGCTGGTCGTACGGCGGGCGCTCCATGGGCTGCGGGCGGTAGTCCTGCGCGGGCGAGCCGTACGCGTCCTGCGCCGGAGCGCCGTAAGCGTCATGTCCCTGACCGCCATAGGAGTCCTGGCCGCGACCGCCGTACGACTCCTGCGACGGGGACGCGTAGGGGTCGCGCTCCGGGAAGCCGAGCCGCTGCTGCTGCCAGCCGTACTCCTCCTGCGAGGGACGCGGCCAGGCGCCGGGCTCGGGGCGCTGGTACTCCGAGGGGTACGCGGGGCGGGCCGTCGGGAGTTGGTCCGCGCGCGTGGGGGGCTGCGGGTCGCCGTCGGGCATCTGTTCGCCGCGGCCCGGTCCGTGGTCGTCCGCGCGGTGGCGGCCGTAGCCGCCGTAGGGGGTGGAGGGGAGCTCGGGCTCCTCGTACCTCGACGGGTCTTCGTAACGCGGCTGTTCGTCGTAGCGGGGCTTCTCGTCGTACCTCGGCTGGTCGTCGTAGCGCGACTGAGGACGGGTGGGGGGCGCCGACGGGGCCGGGGGGTCGCCCGCGGAGTCGTCCACGGTGATCGCGATACGGATCGGGCGGCCGCACTCGCGGCTCAGGCTCTCGCTGACGATCGGGGCGAGGCGGCCCTCGAGCACGCCCTTCGCGAATTCGTTCGGTACGGCGAGCAGCGCGGTGTCGGCGACCAGCGCGAGCGGCTGACAGCGCCGGATCCAGTGCTCGTCCTTCGTCTCGACACCCTGGCCGCGACCCTCACCGAGAAGCTGTTCCAGTACGCGTGGCCACACTGCGGCAAGATCGGCAGGTACGTCAGCCACAGGGCACGCTCTCTCGCAGGTCCCACGAACGTGTGGTGTGGGACGGGTCGGGATGTAAATCGGGTGGGGCAGGGATAAGGGAACGAATCGGAGTCCAGTCACGGTAGTCAGGGCGACGGCTGCGGTTCAAGTTGTTGTCCCCAGCCTGTGGATAGTGTCTCTCCGTAGTTGCTCGTGGATCCCTGGTTTGACCGGATGGCGTAGCCGCGCGTACCGTAACCAGGTCGAGTTGTCGATGGCTGCTGCCGCCTGCCTCCGATGGGCACAGATCGCGTCAGGTGATCGGAAAGCGGTGCACACGGGCGTAACGAGAGCTACTCGTGGGCGCACGGTGACAGCCAGGACGGCACCCCGCAACTACCGATTTCTTCTGGAGCCCCCGAGTGAGCAAGCGCACCTTCCAGCCGAACAACCGTCGCCGCGCGAAGACCCACGGCTTCCGCCTGCGGATGCGTACCCGTGCCGGCCGCGCGATTCTCGCGAACCGCCGCAGCAAGGGTCGCGCCAGCCTTTCCGCCTGATCTGATCAGGTCATGACGTCGTGCTGCCTACCGAGCATCGGCTGAGGCGGCGCGAAGACTTCGCGACCGCGGTACGACGGGGTCGCCGGGCAGGCCGCCCGCTCCTCGTCGTCCATCTTCGTAGCGGTGCCACGGACCCGCACGCGCCTGGGGAGAGCGCTCTCCCGACGCGTGCGGGTTTCGTCGTGAGCAAGGCCGTGGGCGGAGCGGTCGTACGCAACACCGTGAAGCGCCGGCTACGCCACCTGATGCGTGACCGAGTCGCCCTGTTTCCCCCCGGTAGCCTGGTAGTCGTACGAGCGCTGCCCGGTGCGGGTGACGCCGACCATGCACAGCTGGCCCAAGACCTGGATGCCGCCCTTCAGCGGCTACTGGGAGGGGGCGCGCGATGAAGTACCCGCTGCTGGCTCTGATCAAGCTCTACCAGTGGACGATCAGTCCGCTGCTCGGGCCGGTCTGCAAGTACTACCCGTCGTGCTCCCACTACGGCTACACGGCCATCGACCGGCACGGCGCGATCAAGGGAACGGCACTGACCGCCTGGCGCATCCTTCGATGCAATCCGTGGTCGCTGGGCGGTGTGGACCATGTCCCGCCGCGCAAGCGTCCGCGGTGGCACGAAATGCTGCGAGGCGCTTGGCGCGCACGCAGGGGCGGGCCCTCCGCCGCCGAAACGGCCACCGAAGCGAATGGTGCTTCGAGCCCGGCCGCAGAGACACCGTCCCATGCCCAAGGAGCATGATTAGTGGACACGATTGCCAGCCTCTTCAGCTTCATCACGACACCTGTCTCCTGGGTCATCGTCCAGTTCCACACGGTGTACGGCGCCATCTTCGGCCCCGACACCGGGTGGGCCTGGGGCCTGTCGATCGTGTCCCTGGTGATCCTGATCCGTATCTGCCTGATCCCGCTCTTCGTGAAGCAGATCAAGTCGACGCGGGCCATGCAGACGCTCCAGCCCGAGATGAAGAAGATCCAGGAGCGCTACAAGAACGACAAAGCGCGTCAGTCCGAAGAGATGATGAAGCTGTACAAGGAGACGGGCACCAACCCGCTCTCCTCGTGCCTTCCCATCCTGGCGCAGTCCCCGTTCTTCTTCGCCCTGTACCACGTGCTCAACGGCATCGCGACGGGCGACACCATCGGCGTGATCAACAAGAGCCTGCTGGAGAGCGCGCAGAATGCGCACATCTTCGGGGCTCCGCTGGCCGCGAAGTTCACCGACAGCTCGTCGAAGGTGGAGGCGCTCGGAGCCTCGCTGACCGACGTCCGGGTCGTCACCGCGATCATGATCGTCCTGATGTCGGCGTCGCAGTTCTACACGCAGCGCCAGCTGATGACGAAGAACGTCGACACGACCGTGAAGACGCCGTTCATGCAGCAGCAGAAGATGCTGATGTACGTCTTCCCCGTGATGTTCGCCGTCTTCGGCATCAACTTCCCGGTCGGTGTCCTCGTCTACTGGCTGACCACCAACGTGTGGACCATGGGCCAGCAGATGTACGTCATCCGCAACAACCCGACCCCGGGATCCAAGGCTCAGGCCGCGTACCTGGAGCGCCTCGCCAAGCACGTCACCAGCCACGGCAAGACGCGCAACCGCCGTGAGAAGGCCATCGTCAAGGCCATCGTGACCAAGGGCCGCGACCGCAACGAGCACGAGCGTAAGTTCATCAACGGCCTGAACAAGGCGGGGCTCGCGGCGCAGGCCGATGGCACCGTGCTGAAGAGCGAGAGCCACGCGGCCGTCCAGACCGACGACGGCACGGCGACCAGCACCACCGCGACCGCCGCCAAGCGTCAGCAGCCCAAGCGGCAGTCCAAGTCTCAGCGCCAGTCCGGCGGTGCGAAGGCAGCCGGCGAGACCGAGCCGAAGCCGTCGACGTCGCTGACCAAGTCCGACGAGCCGGAGGACGCCAAGCCCGCTGCCAAGAAGGCCGATGCGAAGCCCGGCGCCGGCGGTCGCAGCAAGGCCCAGTCCGGGCAGCGCAAGGGCCCGCAGCGTCCCAAGTCCCCGTCCAAGAAGTAAGAAGGAGCCCATCCCGTGACGGAAGGCACCACCTCCGCCGCCGCCGAGGGTGCAGACACCCTGACCCGCCTGGAGCAGGAGGGCGAGATCGCGGCGGACTACCTCGAGGGTCTGCTGGACATCGCCGATCTCGACGGCGACATCGACATGGACGTCGAGGCCGACCGCGCCTCTGTGTCGATCATCAGCGACACGGGCAGCCGCGACCTGCAGAAGCTGGTCGGCCGGGACGGCGAGGTGCTGGAGGCGCTGCAGGAGCTGACGCGCCTGGCCGTGCACCGGGAGACCGGTGACCGCAGCCGACTGATGCTGGACATCGCGGGCTACCGGGCCAAGAAGCGTGCCGAGCTCTCCGAGCTGGGTGCCAAGGCCGCGGCCGAGGCCAAGAGCACCGGCGAGCCCGTGAAGATGAAGCCGATGACGCCCTTCGAACGCAAGGTCGTGCACGACGCGGTCAAGAGCGCGGGCCTGCGCAGCGAGTCCGAGGGCGAGGAGCCGCAGCGGTTCGTCGTCGTGCTCCCCAACTGATCGGTACGCATATTCCTCCGGCCCCGTCTGTTTCCCAGACGGGGCCGAACTTTGTCAGCCTGGTAGTTCTGGTGGTCGGTGCGCGAAGCGCCGATGCGGTACGGAAGGACGGTCCCCGTGACGGAGGCAGCGGAACTCCCCCCTGTGCCTGAGAAGGCGCGTGACGTATTCGGCGATCGCTACGCCGATGCGGTCCGGTACGCCGAGCTCCTGGCCGAGGCCGGGGTGCAGCGGGGGCTCATCGGCCCGCGAGAGGTGCCGCGCCTGTGGGAGAGGCACCTGCTGAACTGCGCTGTGCTCTCCGAGGTCGTGCCCGAGGGTGTGACGGTGTGCGACGTCGGCTCCGGGGCGGGGCTGCCCGGTATCCCTCTTGCCCTTGTGCGGGAGGACCTGAAGATCACGCTGCTGGAGCCGCTGCTGCGGCGCACGACCTTCCTGACCGAGGTCGTCGAGCTGCTGGGTCTGGACCATGTGACCGTCGTTCGCGGTCGCGCCGAGGAGGTCATGGGCAAGCTCACACCGGTGCATGTGGTGACGGCCCGCGCCGTGGCCCCGCTGGACCGGCTGGCCACCTGGGGCATTCCGCTCCTCAGGCCCTACGGGGAGATGCTCGCGCTCAAGGGCGACACCGCGGAGGAGGAGCTGAAGAGCGCGGCCACCGCGCTGAGCAAGCTCGGGGCGGTCGAGACATCGATCCTTCACGTCGGCGAGGGCGTCGTGGACCCGTTGTCCACCGTGGTGCGGGTGGAGGTCGGGGAGAGCCCCGGCGGTGTGCGCTTCGCTGCGAAGAAGGCCAAGGCGGCTCGAACCGGTCGTACGCGTCGCCGTCGCTGATCCGTCCTGACGACGATTCGTACTCCACACAAGCTGCCAAACCTACGCATACCGGAGTGTCGAGCCAGATCGGCCACTGCTGCTGTGCATCGTGTTTCACGTGAAACGTCGCTCACTGTTGCACGGCATCATCAGTCGTGGTCGCGCTGCGGCCGAACCCCGCGACCGTAAGCCTCTCGGTTCACTCGGAGAGGGTGTGGAGTTGTCCACAGAGGTGGATTTCTCCACAGAACACCAGGCCTCACTGGTTCACGACCCCGAAGACATGGGAGGCTCTGTTCATTGCGAGCCTGAAGTCGAGGAGAGTGAATCCTTGCGGTCCGACGCCAACATCGCGGGACCGATGACCGATCCGGTCCCCGGTCCCCGTACCGAGTCGCTGGGGGAGGATGTTTCACGTGAAACACCGCCCCCGATGGACGACACTCCCATCGGTCGTGCTGCCCAACTGGCGGTCGAGGCTCTCGGCCGCGCCGGCGAGGGCCTGCCACGGCCCGAGCAGACGCGTGTCATCGTGGTCGCCAACCAGAAGGGTGGGGTGGGAAAGACCACAACGACCGTCAACCTTGCGGCCTCCCTGGCGCTGCATGGTGGTCGTGTCCTGGTGGTCGACCTCGACCCTCAGGGCAACGCCTCCACCGCTCTCGGGATCGACCATCACGCCGATGTTCCGTCCATCTACGACGTGTTGATCGACAGTAAGCCGCTCGCCGAGGTCGTCCAGCCGGTCCCTGATGTCGAGGGTCTGTTCTGTGCCCCCGCCACGATCGATCTCGCCGGTGCGGAGATCGAGCTGGTGTCCCTGGTGGCACGGGAAAGCCGGCTGGAGAGAGCCATTCAGGCCTACGAGCAGCCGCTGGACTACATTCTCATCGACTGTCCGCCCTCCCTCGGCCTCCTGACGGTCAATGCGTTGGTGGCGGGCCAGGAGGTCCTCATCCCGATTCAGTGCGAGTACTACGCACTGGAGGGACTGGGCCAGCTGCTGCGCAATGTCGACCTGGTGCGGGGGCACCTCAACCCCACGCTGCACGTGTCGACCATCCTGCTCACCATGTACGACGGCCGGACGCGTCTCGCGTCCCAGGTCGCGGACGAGGTGCGCAGCCACTTCGGCGACGAGGTTCTACGGACGAGCATTCCCCGCTCGGTGCGTATCTCCGAGGCGCCGAGCTATGGGCAGACGGTGCTGACTTACGATCCAGGATCGAGTGGTGCCTTGTCCTATCTTGAGGCGGCACGAGAAATCGCGTTGAAGGGTGTCGGCGTCAGCTACGACGCGACGCACGCCCACATCGGCGCACAGAGCGACCCGAGCATGGTGGAGGGGATCCAGTGAGCGAGCGACGGAGGGGGTTGGGCCGTGGTCTTGGCGCACTGATCCCTGCTGCCCCGACCGAGAGGACGCCGGCATCGACCGCGGCGGGGGGCACTGCTTCCACGTCCCCCGCGGCTGTACCGGTGTTGGCGGCCGACCGAGGGGTGGCCGCGGCAAAGGTGGCCACGTTGCCACCTGTTTCACGTGAAACAGAGGAACCGTCGGTCAACGGCTCCGCGGAGACGCCTGCGGCTCCCGTGGGTGCCCACTTCGCCGAGATCCCCCTCGACTCCATCTCGCCGAACCCGCGTCAGCCGCGTGAGGTCTTCGACGAGGACGCACTGCAGGAACTCATCACTTCCATCAAGGAGGTTGGTCTCCTCCAGCCCGTCGTCGTACGGCAACTGGCTTCCGGGCGCTACGAGCTCATCATGGGTGAGCGGCGCTGGCGGGCCTGTCGTGAGGCGGGGCTCGACGCGATCCCGGCGATCGTGCGGGCCACGGAGGACGAGAAGCTTCTTCTGGACGCGCTCCTGGAGAACCTGCACCGGGCTCAGCTGAACCCGCTGGAAGAGGCCGCCGCCTACGACCAGTTGCTGCAGGACTTCAACTGCACGCACGACCAGCTCGCCGACCGCATCGGCCGTTCCCGTCCGCAGGTGTCCAACACCCTGCGCTTGCTGAAGCTGTCGCCGGCCGTTCAGCGTCGGGTAGCCGCCGGAGTTCTCTCCGCGGGGCATGCGCGGGCGCTGCTCGCCGTCGAGGACTCGGAGGAGCAGGACCGGCTTGCGCACCGGATCGTGGCCGAGGGGCTCTCGGTGCGGGCGGTCGAGGAGATCGTGACCCTCATGGGTTCGCGGCCGCAGAAGGCTCAGCGCTCCAAGGGGCCCCGCGCGGGTGCCCGGGTCTCACCGGCGCTGTCCGATCTTGCGGGCCGGCTCTCGGATCGCTTCGAGACTCGGGTGAAGGTGGACCTGGGCCAGAAGAAGGGCAAGATCACCGTCGAGTTCGCGTCCATGGAGGACCTTGAGCGGATCCTCAGCACGCTTGCTCCCGGTGAGGGCCCCGTCCTCCAGAAGAGCCTTCTGGACGGTGACTCCGAGGAGGCAGAGGACTGAGACCGACGGTCGGCCGGGTCTGCGCTCGGCCGGCCTGAGAGCGGGCTGCGCCCGGTTCACGCCGGTGACGGCCCGCTCTTTGCATTGAGGCAGTATCGATCGCATCGCATCGTGGATACGATGCGGTGGGGTATAGCGCATCCACCTGGCAACATCTCCGAGTGAGAGGCGGGGGCCTTGCGAACGATGAGCCGGACCGGACTCATGAGCGCCGGACTGGGGCTGGGGGCAGTCGGCGGATTCGTCGGCAGTCTGCTCAGGGAACGGAGCGCTCTGACAGCCGCTCGCACTGCTGCGGGCGAAGGAAGCGAGGAACAGCCTTCATGGGGCGTCGGCTCGTACCGCTCACGCTGGACAACCTTCAGGACCTTCCCCACCGCTGTCGCACGTGCGTCTTCTGGGAGCTGGACCCAGTCAGCGGTGAGGCCGCGGTAAGGGCGGGCACGTCGGCGCTGGAGAAGGAAGCCTGGATCTCCGCCGTTCTCTTGGACTGGGGCTCGTGCGGACGGGTCGTGTACGTCGATGAGGTCCCGGTCGGCTTTGTGCTCTACGCGCCGCCTGCCTATGTCCCCCGCTCGACGGCGTTCCCCACCAGCCCTGTATCGCCGGACGCGGTCCAGTTGATTACGGCGTTCATCATGCCGGGGTACCAGGGGCAGGGGCTGGGCCGGGTGATGGTCCAGACGGTCGCCAAGGATCTGCTGCGACGGGGCTTCAAAGCCATCGAGGCATTCGGCGACGCCCGCTGGAAGGAGCCGGCATGTGTCCTTCCGGCAGACCATCTGCTGTCGGTGGGCTTCAAGACGGTTCGGCCGCATCCCACGTATCCCCGCCTGAGGCTGGAGCTGAGGACGACGCTCTCCTGGAAGGAAGACGTGGAGATGGCGCTGGACCGGCTGCTGGGGGCCGTGCAGAAGGAACCAGCGCTGCGCCCGCTATGAGGTTCCAGGTTCAGGCAAGCGAATGGGCCAACCCGGAAGGGTTGGCCCATTCGTGTTTCACGTGAAACATGTCGCCGCTTCGGCGACCAGGAACGTCACTCGGCGATGAAGTCCTCGAGGTCACGAACGATCGCGGCCTTCGGCTTGGCGCCGACGATGGTCTTCGCGACCTCGCCGTTGTGGTAGACGTTCAGCGTCGGGATCGACATGACACCGTACTTGGCGGCCGTACCCGGGTTCTCGTCGATGTTCAGCTTGACGATCTCGATCTTGTCGCCGTACTCGGCGGCAATGGCCTCGAGGGACGGAGCGATCTGGCGGCACGGACCGCACCAGGCGGCCCAGAAGTCCACCAGGACGGGCTTGTCGTTCTTGAGGACGTCCTGCTCGAAGGAGTCGTCGGTCACGTTCTTGAGGGTGCCGGCCACAGCGGGCTCCTTACTGGTTGGTGCGTGGGGCGGATGGGGGTCAGACAGCGGTCTTCTCGGGCTCGGCCTTCTCCTCGTCCGCGAGGGCGGCGAGGAAACGCTCGGCGTCGAGAGCAGCGGAGCAGCCGGTGCCGGCGGCGGTGATCGCCTGACGGTAGGTGTGGTCGACCACGTCACCGGCGCCGAAGACACCGGTCAGGTTGGTTCGGGTCGACGGTGCCTCGACCTTCAGGTAGCCCTCCTCGTCGAGGTCCAGCTGGCCCTTGAACAGCTCGGTGCGAGGGTCGTGGCCGATCGCGATGAACAGGCCGGTCACCGGCAGGTCGGAGAGCTCGCCGGTCTTGACGTTGCGCAGCTTCAGACCGGACAGCTTCTGGTCGCCCTGGACCTCGGCGACCTCGCTGTCCCAGACGAACGAGATCTTCGGGTCGGCAAAGGCGCGTTCCTGCATCGCCTTGGAGGCGCGCAGAGTGTCCCGGCGGTGGACGATCGTCACGGACTTGGCGAAGCGCGAGAGGAAGGTGGCCTCCTCCATCGCGGTGTCACCGCCGCCGATGACGGCGATGTCCTGGTCCTTGAAGAAGAAGCCGTCACAGGTGGCGCACCAGGAGACACCCCGGCCGGAGAGGGCGTCCTCGTTCGGTAGGCCGAGCTTTCGGTGCTGGGACCCGGTGGTGACGATGACGGCCTTCGCTTTGTGGACCGTACCGGCGGTGTCCGTGACCGTCTTGATCTCGCCGGCCAGGTCCACGGAGACGACGTCGTCCGGGATGAGCTCGGCGCCGAAGCGCTCGGCCTGGGCGCGCATGTTGTCCATGAGCTCGGGGCCCATGATGCCGCTCTGGAAGCCCGGGAAGTTCTCCACCTCGGTCGTGTTCATCAGCGCACCACCCGCGGTGACGGCTCCCTCGAACACCAGCGGCTTCAGCGATGCTCGCGCGGTGTAGAGCGCCGCGGTGTAGCCGGCGGGCCCGGAGCCGATGATGATCACGTTACGGACGTCGCTCACGGCTTGATTCCTCGTCTCTGGTCTGCATCGGTCGACCGGTGGGAGCCTGTCTGAACTCTCACCCCACCCAACGGATCCTAAGGGGCGCGCATTCCCGGTGTGTCCGGGCACACGGCCAGGCGACACCGTACGGGATACCACGCAGCACAGAGGCGAAGCCCTGACGCTCAGGGACGTGTGTAGGAGTCCTTGAGAAGGATCTCTGCCTTGGTGGCGGACGGGTGTGCCACACACGCAGATTCCACGACGTACGCGGTGACCCGGGTCGCGTCGGAGGTGTCAGGCAGGACGACGAGCAGAACGTCCTGCCCCTCGTACACGCCCTCCTGGGTGGCCAGCGCCTGGTCGCTCCGACCGATGCCCTTCTGGATGCACGGGGGAACCATGGGCTGCCTGAAAATCTTGGGGCTCGCGCCGTCGGGGCCGCCCTCCACGCCCTGATCCGGGGTGCGTGAACCTCCCCCGGAGCTCTTGCTCTTGGCAAGGAGGCCCTCAACCTGCTTCTCCAGCTTTCCCTCGGAGAACGTGTCGGCGGCGGTGGTGTGTCGGCCCTCTGCCTTGGGACCGGAAGGGGACCCGCCCATCAGCGAGGTCAGCAGCACGGACCCGAGCCCCAGGGCGGCGGCCGTGAAGGCGGCGCCGAACACCGCGACCTTGCGGCGCTTGCCCCGCAGACGGTTCTTGCGGCCCGGGCCGGTGGCGGAGCCGCGGGCGTGGCCTGCTGGACGATCCGCTGCGGGCGATGTTTCACGTGAAACGCGCCTGCTGTCGTCGATGCTGGAGACCGCCTGGGCCGTGTAGTCCCGGGCCGTGTCGCCCGGCGTCGGTGCATCCGGGTGATCGGGCGCCGTGGCGTTCAGCAGGGCCTCGGCGGCGAGAGCCGCGTCGATACGGCCCGCGACATCGGCCGGCATGCGGGGCGGGCCCGGGACGGAGCCGAGCAGACTGTGAATCTCCTCCAGGGAGGCGTGGACGTCCGCGCACAGCTCACAGTCGTCCAGATGCCGCCGTACGTCTGCGCTGCGGGACGGGGGGAGCAGGCCCTCGGTGAGGTCGGAGATCTCCGCGACGTCCGGGTGCCCGGCCGTGTCTGTCGTGGATGTCACGCTCGCCCACCTCCGCCCTTCACAGCAGCTGAATCGCTTGACCCTGGATCACGGGGGCCCGTGTCGTGCGGGCCCGCTGCAGGTGGGACGGATGTCCCCTGCGCCCGGTTCCGTCCCTGGCCCGGTTGCGTGGTCTCACCGGTGTTTTCCGGCCGCAGATGGGTGAGCAGAGGGAGGAGTCTGGCTCTGCCCCGGGCGCAGCGGCTCTTCACCGTTCCGGTCGGGACGTCGAGCATGCGGGCGGCTTCGGCGACCGGGTAGCCCTGCATGTCCACCAGGACGAGGGCCGCCCGCTGATCGGGTGGGAGGGTGCCGAGTGCTTCGAGGAGCTGGCGGTGCAGATCGTTGCGCTCCGCCGGGGCCGAGGCCGACTCGTGCGGCTCCAGCAACTGTTCCAGCCGCTCGGTGTCGTCGACCGGCGAGGTCTTCCGAGAGGCGGCCTTGCGGGCACGGTCGAGGCAGGCGTTCACCGTGATGCGGTGCAGCCATGTTGTGACGGCCGACTGGCCGCGGAAGGTGTGGGCGGCCCGGTAGGCGGAGACGAGGGCGTCCTGGACCGCGTCAGCGGCTTCCTCGCGGTCCCCCAGTGTGCGCAGCGCCACCGCCCACAGCCGGTCGCGGTGTCGCCGTACGAGCTCACCGAAGGCGTCGGGGTCGCCTTCGACGTGACGGGCGAGCAGATCCTGATCGCTCGTCTCGTCGTATCCGGCGCCTTCCGCCATCGGACCTCCTCCCCCTTCGGTGAGACGTCAGCCCGTGAACTTCACGTCGGTGATGGCCTGCTTGTATCCGGAGGTGCTGTAGCCGTCGGTGGGTGCCTTCGGCACGGCCGTCACCCACAGCAGCACGTACTGCGTCTTCACCGTCTTCGACGCCTTCGACGCCTTCACGTGGAGAGAGGTGGCACTCGTGGTGGCGGTTCCGATCTCCTCCATCCCTTCGATCCCCGTCGACGGGGAGAGCGAGTCCGTGGCGTAGAGGTGAACCGTCGTGTGGTCGCCCGGGTATCGGAGCCCTATTGACGCGGCCGAGACCTGCTGGGACGAGCCGAGGTCGTAGACGATGCCCACACCCGGCTTGTAGGGAGCCAGCGTCGGACCGCCGTTGTAGCGCTTGGTGCGCCAGAACGTGGAGCTGTCCGAGTCGTAGGTGTTCGCGACGTCCTCGGGCGCCTGGGCGTCTCCGCTCGCCACGTACTCCTGTGCGCCCTTGATGGGGAGGGTCTTGACCGGCTTGGTCTTGTCGCCGTTCTTGTCGTTCCCGTCGGTGGTCTGCGTCTGGTTGGTGTCGTCGGACTGGTTGCCCTGATCCATGAGGGCATCCGCCAGCTGCCAACTGCCCAGGCCCAGCGCCGCGATGAGTAGCGCCGAGACGGCCCACTTCAGGGCCCTGCCGGTACGGCTCTGCAGCGGGGGCGGCGGCGCCTGAACCGGCTGGGTGGCACCGGGGTGCGGCGCGGAACGGCCGTAGGTGCCCTGCTGGTACGTGGTGCGCTGGTACTCGGGCGGCGCGGGGAACGCGGGCTCCGGCGGGCGGATGCGGGGCATCTCGCCGATCGCCTTCACCAGCTCCTCCGGCGTGGTGCACGGGGACTCGTGGCGGGAGGCCGTCGCGCCGTCGTTGGCGAGCGCGCGCATCGACAGCTCCGACAGACCGCGATGGATGCCGGCACGCACCTGGTCCGGTGCGATCAGACCGACGTCCTTGGGGAGCCCGGACAGGCCGTAGGCGTCGCTCTCGTACGGCCAGCGCTGGGTGAGCGCGGCGTACAGCAGGGCGCCGATCGCCTCGGTGTCGGTGCGCTGCGGGGTGTCGGAGCTGATGCCACGCAGGGCCGCGTTCACGGCGAGACCGCGGATGCGCCACTGGCCGGTCGAGGCGCGCAGGACGGCGTTGGGGTTCAGACGGAGATGAGCCAGGCCCTCGCGGTGCGCGGCGGCCATGGCGGAGGCGATCTGACTGACCATCTGGTAGGCGTCGTGCGGCTCCATCGGACCGGAGGCGAGGAGCGTGGTCAGCTCGGTGGCGTCGGGCAGCCACTCGTGCACGACGTAGACGAGGTCGTTCTCCTCGACGGCGTCCAGGACCTGGACGAAGCGGGGATCCCCGAGCAGCGCGGAGGAGCGGGCCGCGGCCAGCACGGAACGCGCCCGCGTGTGGTCGGCGGGCAGGATGTGGACGCCGACGGCGCGACGTAGTTTCTCGTCGACCGCACGCCAACTGCTGAAACCGTCCAGACGGGTGACGCACTCCTCAAGGCGGTAGCGTCTGGCGAGTTTGTGGCCGCTGTGCAGCTCGGGCGGTGAGGCCTTACCGGGACCCTGGGTCCCGCCACTCCCCTGTGCCTCGTCGTTGTCCGTGTCCCGCTCCCGGTTCTGGGCCACCCCGTCGGCCGTGGACTGGTCCGCCTGTGCGGTCAGCGGCTTGTCGCCGCTGTTGTCTGCCACGTCGACGGCAGCCGTGCTCCGTTCCGCCACCGTCGTTCCTGCCTCCCCATCCAATGCGCGCCGTTCGACAACCGTGCGCGCCGTCCGACGCCGAAACCAATTGTGCCCACAGTCCGCCGCTATGCACGACACGCGGTGGCGGACGATGGTTGTGCGCTTACCCCCTCTCAGCGGCCCAGCCGCCCGCGCACCATGCCCACGAGCGAGTTGAGCTCCTCGATACGCATGCGGCGGGCGGCCATGTAGAAGACGGCGAGAAGGACGGCACCACCGGCGATGAGCGCCGCGAAGGAGCCGAGGACGCCCTGGCCCAGCGTGTGTCCGATGCCGTAGCAGGCCGCGCCGCTGAGCAGCGCGGCGGGCACCGAGGCGATGCTCAGCCGTGCGTAGGTCCGCAGGACTCGGGCGCCGTCCACGTCGCCTCCCAGGCGCTTGCGCAGGCGACGCCAGGCGACGCCGACGCCGATCAGGTAGGCGAGGCCGTACGAGGCGGCCATGCCGACCACGGCCCAGCGGGCCGGGAGCACGAGGTAGCAGGCGCCGGAGGCGGCGGCGTTGACGGCCGCCACGATCACCGTGTTGTAGAACGGCGTCCGGGTGTCCTCGTAGGCGTAGAAGGCGCGCAGGACGACGTACTGCACGGAGTACGGGATCAGGCCGAGACCGAAGGCCATCAGCATGTACCCCATGTTGGTCGCCTCGCTGGTGCCCGAGGAGCCGAAGACCAGGGTGCACATCGGGATGCCGAGGGACACGAAGCCGAAGGCGATGGGCACGATCGCGACGGCCGTCGTGCGCAGGCCCTGGGAGATGTCGTCGCGGACGGCGCCCGAGTCGTCCTCGGCCGCCGAGCGCGAGATGCGCGGCAGCAGCGCGGCCATCAGGGAGACGGTGATGATGGCCTGCGGCAGGCCCCAGATCAGCTGGGCGTTGGCGTAGGCGGCGAAGCTGGTGCCTTTGACGTGGGACTCGGTACCGGCGGCGATGGACAGCTGGGTGACCACGAGCGCGCCCGCCTGGTTGGCGAGGACGAACAGGATGGTCCACTTGGCGAGCATCGCGGCCTTGCCGAGACCGTGGCCCTTCCAGTCGAAGCGCAGCCGCATCCGGAAGCCGGTCTCGCGCAGGTACGGAATCATCGCGAGGGCCTGGACGACCAGACCGAGCAGAATGCCGACGCCGAGGAGGCGCTGACCCTCCGGCGGGATGTTCGTGACCTCCATGCCGGAGTCCGCCGAGGTGCCGTACACCCAGATGAACATGCCGAGCGTCACGATGATGACGATGTTGTTCAGGACCGGGGTCCACATCATCGCGCCGAACTTCCCCCGGGCGTTGAGGATCTGTCCCATCACCACGTGGATGCCCATGAAGAAGATCGAGGGCAGGAAGTAGCGGGTGAAGGTGATGGCGACCTCGTTGGCCGCGGGGTTCTCGGCGACCGGGTTCGCCAGCATGCGGACCAGCAGCGGGGCCGCGAACATCGCGAGTCCCGTGAGCGCGGCCAGAGCCACCATCACGAGGGTCAGCAGACGGTTGGCGAAGGCCTCACCGCCGTCGTCGTCCTCCTTCATGGCGCGCACGAGCTGCGGCACGAAGACGGAGTTGAGGCCGCCGCCGACGGTCAGGATATAGATCATCGTCGGCAGCTGGTACGCGACCTGGAAGGAGTCGCCGAGGAACCCGAGGCCCAGGGCCGACACGATCAGCGCCGAGCGGACGAAACCGGTCAGGCGGGAGACCATGGTGCCCGCCGCCATCACGGCGCTGGACTTCAGCAGACCCGCCGCCTTGCCGCCCTTCTTGGCCGCCGGTGCGGGCGCCGGGACAGGTGGCGCCTCGGGCTCGGGCGCCGCTGTCGGCGCCTGGTACTGCGGTGGTCCCTGGTACTGCGACGGTCCCTGGCCCCCGACCGGAGCCGCGGCCGGGCCGGGAACCGCCGGCGACTCCACCGACGGGTGCAGGCCACCCTGCGGCAGACCGCCCTGCTGCTGGTCCCGGAAGAGGTGCGCGAAGGCGTCCGGCTCGTGACGCTCCTCGCCGGCCTGACTGACCAGGTCGTCGACGCCCACGAACTGGGTGGTGCGAGGGTCGTCGCCGTACGGCAGGTACTGGGTCGGGCCCCCCGGCTCCGGCGCCGGGGTCTGCGCCCACACCTGCGGGTCCGGGGCGTACGGCGACTGCGGCGGCCGGCCGTAGAGCGGCTGCTGCGGCTGGTACGTGCCCGGAGGCGGCGGGGGGTGCGCGGCACGGTCGTAGAGCGCCTCGGCGACCGGGTCCTGGGCGGAGAGGTCCTGTGCCTGGTAGGGGTCCTGGCTGTAGGCGTCCTGGAGGTACATGTCCGCGGGGTGCTGCGGCGGCACCTGACCGTGCTCGGGCGGCGGGCCCTCGGGGTACCCCGAGCTGCCCGCGGCCTGGCCGCGGTCACCGTCGTACGGCGCGTTCATGGTTACCCCACCTCATCGTCCCCGGCCCACCGGCCACGACATCCTCAACGGTCCACTCTCTCACCCGTGCCGGACGGGTCGGCGTTTTCCGCTGCGGTGTCCGGGGTCGGGTCACTCGGCTGCTCCGGGTCGCCTGCCCCGGACCGAGCGCCGGACTCTTTCCTGAGACGGTCCATGGTGCCCTCGGGGTTCTCCGGGCCGTCGGCGGCCTCTCCGGCCTCGGGGTCGGGGCCGTCCTCCTCGGCGTCCCGGGCTGCAGCGCGCTTGCGCTGCGTGTACATACGGAAGCCGGCGAGGACGAGCAGCAGGACGCCGCCGCCGATGACCAGCATCACGGTGGCTGTGATCTCGGTGACCTTCACGTCGAAGGTGACGGCGTCACCGTAGGCCTGGCCGTCCTCCGTGTACAGCTGGGCGATCACCGTGGCCCGCCCGTTGGCATTGGCGGACGTGGTGAACTTCACCGTCTGGCTGTGCCCGCCGGAGACCGTGATCGGCTGCTCGTCGTAGTCCTCGCCGCCGATCTTGAGGCGGGTGGGGTTCGTCGAGGTGAGCCGCAACACCAGGTGGTCGACGCCCTGCACCAGGTTGTTCTGCACCGTCACGGGGATCGTGGCACTGCGGCCGGAGAGCTTGGTCTCGGACTTGTCGATCAGCTTGACCTGCTCGGCCAAGTCGTCGAGATACGCCTCCACGCCCTGGCGGAAGGTGCTCGCCTCGGTGCTCCGCCCACGCCACGAGGTGGACATCTCCCGGTTGAGGGCCCGCCCGAAGGGGGTCACCACGCGCGATTCGTCGGTGAGGATCACCTGGAACCGGTCGAGCTTGTCCTGGGTGTTCGCGATCACGCCGAAGGCCGACCGCGGCAGCTGTTGCTTGCGCAGCGAGGAGGGGTAGGCGTCCGGGACCTTCGTGGTGGCGCCCGGGTCAGGCTTGGCCTTGGCGGCCGCCGTGAGGCCCTGGGACTCCGACCAGGTGCTGTCCTGGAGCGTTGTCAGCGCCTCGGCCATGGTCTTCGCCTGGCTCGCGGTGGGCATGCGTTGCGGGGCGACGACGATGCTGCGCTGCTTGTTCGTCTGCAGATCCAGCGCCAGGCTCTGCGCGAGGAACTGCTGCACGGCGAGCGTCGACGAGGACGCCTTCGTCAGGTCGCCCTGGAAGGCCGTCGACATCCGGGCGTCCGCGACCACCGCCGTCGTACCGCCGCCGATGGGGCGGGCCGCGGAGGGCGTGTACGTCAGGCCGCCCGTCTCCGTCAGGCTGTCACCGCGCGCGATCACCTTGTCCGCGCCGGCGGAGGTGGCGACCTTGACGATCGACGGGTCGACGGCGCCGTCCACGGGCCAGGCGAAATCGGTGCTCGGCGTCACATGGAGGATCGTCCCCACCGTGGTGGCGGCGACGTCGGTGGCCTCCTTGAGCTGGCTCAGGGAACCGGTGACGTTCGTGCCGTTGTGGGCGAGGGAGGCCACATCCGGGTCGGCGAAGGGCAGGGCGACGACCTCCTTGCCCGCCACCGCCTTCTGCACCTCGTCGAGCCACCGCTTGGCGACCGCCTGGTGTGTGCCCACCGTGGTGGTGTCGCCCGCGCCGCGAATCCGGTAGCCGTCCACCATCGCGTCGACGGACGCCAGCAGGTCGGGGTCGATCACCCAGGTGACGTCGAGGTCCTTGCCCAGCGAGACCATCTGGTCCAGCCGACCGCCGGGGGCGATCTCCTTGGCGAGGTCGTCGTTGGAGAACACCGGCGTCTGCTGCTCGTTGGACCCGGTCTCCGCCGTCATGTGCGCCGTGGAGATCAGCGGCCACAGAGCCGTGGTCCTCGTCCTCGTCTCCGCCTCGTCCGGCTGCCACGGCAGGAACGTGCGCTGGATGCCCAGCACCTGGTCCCACGACTGTGCAGACGTCTGACCGGAGAGCGAGACCCCGAGCGGGTAGACACCGTCCTCACCCAGGTCCAGCTTGTCGACCGGTACGGAGATGCTGAACGGCTCTGCGACGCCGGGGGCGAGCTTGGAGAACTTCTCGACGTACTTGCCGCCCACCTCGGAGCCGTCGGCGCCCGGCATGTAGTCGGTGCGCTTGGCGGTGGAGTCGATCGCCGAGCGGGTGGGCAGCGCGGACCCCACCCGCAGGCCCACGTGGGCGTCGGTGACCGCCTGCTTGCCGTTGTTCGTGACCGTGCCGGAGACGGTCACGGTGTCCCCCTCGGCGGGGGCGCTGGGGCTGAGGGAGTCGACGGAGACAGCCACCGTGCCCGAGCCCGAGGCGTCGCGCATGGCGTCCTGGCCGGCGGCCTGCGCGGGCGAGGAGGCGGGCAGCTGGAGCAGACCGGCCAGCAGAGGCGCCCCGGCGAGCAGTGCGCCGGTGCGCCGCAGCCACCGGCGGGCAGGTGAGGGACTCATCCCCTGGAAGTCTGCCGCCTCGGCCACGCGTTCGCCCGTCCCTCGTCGTCGTCAGTGGTCGTCGGAATGTGCGTCCACGCATGGTAACGATGCGCGCTGAGGGGAAGTGCCGCGGTCTGCTCCACAAGATCGGAGAAGGCGGGCGGGCCGTCCCCTATATCCCCGTTTGAAGGGAGCGCCCCTCCGCCCGCCGCCCGCGTCGATCCTGTGTGGGTATGGGGGAGGTCTCTGCACCCTCTTCCCGGAGGCCCCGGCCCGTAATGGGGGCGCTGGCGGCGCGCCCGGCCACGTACCCTCTTCTGTTGTGCCGAACGCCAACGAAGACAACCTCAGTGCCCTGAGCCAGGTGCAGCACCGCGCGGTGAGTGAACTGCTGCGGGTCGCTCCTGTCGCCGACGACCTCGCCCGCCGCTTCCGGGAAGCCGGGTTCTCACTCGCCCTGGTCGGCGGCTCGGTCCGGGACGCGCTGCTCGGCCGGCTCGGCAACGACCTGGACTTCACGACCGACGCCCGCCCCGAGGACGTCCTCAAGATCGTTCGGCCGTGGGCGGACGCCGTGTGGGAGGTCGGGATCGCGTTCGGCACGGTCGGTGCACACAAGAGTGCCCGTGTCGGAGACGCTGATCGAACCTTTCAGATCGAGGTGACCACCTACCGGTCGGAGGCTTACGACCGCACCTCGCGCAAGCCCGAGGTGTCCTACGGCGACTCGATCGAGCAGGACCTCGTCCGCCGTGACTTCACCGTGAACGCGATGGCCCTGGCGCTCCCGGAGAAAGAGTTCATCGACCCGCACGGCGGCCTTGGCGACCTCGCGGAGCGGGTGCTGCGCACCCCGGGCACTCCGGAGGAGTCCTTCTCCGACGACCCGCTGCGGATGATGCGCGCCGCACGCTTCGCCGCACAGCTCGACTTCGAGGTCGCCCCTGAGGTCGTCACCGCGATGAGCGAGATGGCCGACCGTATCGAGATCGTCTCGGCGGAGCGGGTCCGGGACGAGCTGAACAAGCTGATCCTTTCCGCGAACCCACGCAAGGGACTGGCCCTGCTGGCCGACACCGGGCTCGCCGACCACGTGCTGCCCGAGCTGCCCGCCCTGCGGCTGGAGAGCGACGAACACCACCGTCACAAGGACGTCTACGAGCACACCCTGATCGTTGTGGAGCAGGCGATCGCGCTGGAGGAGAACGGTCCCGACCTGACCCTCCGCCTGGCCGCCCTGCTGCACGACATCGGCAAGCCGCGCACTCGTCGCTTCGAAAAGGACGGCCGGGTCTCGTTCCACCACCACGAGGTGGTCGGGGCCAAGATGACCAAGAAGCGCATGGCGGCGCTGAAGTACTCCAACGAGCTGGTGAAGGACGTCTCGCGGCTGGTCGAACTCCACCTGCGCTTCCACGGGTACGGCACCGGTGAGTGGACGGACTCCGCGGTCCGTCGCTACGTCCGTGACGCCGGCCCGCTTCTCGACCGTCTCCACAAGCTGACCCGCTCGGACTGCACGACGCGCAACAAGCGCAAGGCGGCCGCACTCTCACGCGCGTACGACGGCCTGGAGGAGCGCATCGCCCAGCTCCAGGAACAGGAGGAGCTGGACGCGATCCGACCCGACCTCGACGGTAACCAGATCATGGAGATCCTGGGCGTCGGACCGGGGCCGGCGGTCGGCAAGGCATACAAGCACATGCTGGAGCTGCGCCTGGAGAACGGTCCGATGGAGCGTGCAGCGGCGGAGGCGGCGCTCAAGGAGTGGTGGGCCGACGAGCAGAGCTGAGCGCGCGAAACGGGGTCATGTTTCACGTGAAACATGACCCCGTGCAGGATGCGCGAAGGGGCGGTGTTTCACGTGAAACACCGCCCCATTGCCGTCTGCCGACTTGTCCCTCTACTTGTCCTTCAGGCAGAGCAGGAAGTCACTGCCGTCGCCGCTCTCGGTGTACGAGTACTGGAAGTCCTTGGCCTTCTCCGTGCACTTGGTCTCGGCGGCGCTCGCGGTGTAGTCGCCCTCGATCTTGGCGAGCACGACGTACTGAGCCTTCGAGGACTTGCAGTCGACGACCTCGAGGTCCGGGTTGTTGTCGTCGGTGCTGCCACGGTGCATGCAGTCGCCGACCGCCGCCGTGTTGGCGTCGTCGCGGCTGTTTATGTAGCCGCCGATGGCCACACCGGCGACGACGAGGACGATGACGACGTTCTTGATCAGCTTGAAGCTGACCTTACGGCGCGGCTGCTCCGGCGGGACCGGGGCGTACGGAGCGGCACCCTGCGGGAAGCCGGGCTGGACGGGCTGCGTCGGGTAGCCACCCTGGGGCGGATACGGGGCCTGGCCCTGGGGCTGCTGGCCCTGAGCGAACGGGTTGCCCTGGGGCGGCGGAGTAGACACTTGGGGGTCCCCCTAGAACGTGGGCGCGCGGGAACAAATGTCCGCGTGGCGCGAAGTAAGACGCACGTAAATTACAGGCCACCACTGACAACCTTGTAGCCGAGGGGAACTTCGTGGCTTTGATGTGACACTTATCGGCGCTCAAAACGGTCCATAGTCATAGCAACTGCCCCGTAGGTAACGGCGACTGTGACCACCAGCGGCACCGAGCGGCCGTCCGGGGGCAGCATCAGCGCGGCCACCCCGGCGGCACCGACGAAGGCGACGTTGAACAGCACGTCGTAAACGGAGAAGATTCGGCCGCGGAAGCCGTCCTCCACGGAGAACTGGACGATGGTGTCCGTGGCGATCTTCGCCCCCTGCGTGGAGAGCCCCAGTAGGAACGCCGCGGCCATGAGTGGGGCTTCGATGAACGGCAGCCCCAACGGGGGTACCAGGACGGCGGCAGCCGTCGCGCAGACGACGATCCAACGGCCCGGCCCGAGCCGCCTCGCGGTGGAGGGCGTGACGACGGCCGCCGCGAAGAAGCCCGCGCCGGAGATGCCCACGGCCAGACCGAGGAGTCCCAACCCTTCGTCCGAGTCGGTCGTCCAGGCGTACCGACAGAGCATCAGAACCATGACGGTCAGGGCGCCGTAGCAGAACCGCATCAGCGTCATCGAGGCGAGCGCCCAGGCGGCTTCCCGTCTCCTCGGTTCAGCGAGGTGCCGTACACCGGCCACGAGACCCCGTGCGGTGCCGGTGAGTGCCGCGGTCAGCCGAGGCGGCACCAACTCACGGTCGGGCCCCAGCAGTCCCGGTGCGATGCGCAGTGAGGCGAGCGCGGCGCACAGATAGAGCGCGGAGCCCAGCAGCACCACGGCGGCGTCGGAGTCCGAGGCCACCAGCCGCACGACGAAGGCGAGGCCTCCGCCCGCCGTTGCGGCGAGCGTTCCGGCCGTCGGGGACAGGGAGTTGGCCATCACCAGGCGTTCGGCGTCGACGACCCGGGGCAGCGCGGCGGACAGGCCCGCCAGGACGAAGCGGTTGACGGCGGTGACACACAGGGCCGAGATGTAGAAGAGCCAGTCCGGGACGTGACTGACCATCAAGGCGGCGGTCACGGACGCCAGCAGGGCGCGCATCAGGTTGCCGTACACGAAGACCTGGCGACGGCGCCAGCGGTCCAGCAGGACGCCGGCGAACGGGCCCACGAGCGAGTACGGAAGCAGCAGGACCGCCATCGCGGAGGCGATCGCTGTGGCGGAGGTCTGCTTCTCGGGGGAGAAGACGACGTACGTGGCGAGCCCGACCTGGTAGACGCCGTCGGCTCCCTGGGAGAGCAGCCGTACCGAGAGCAGTCGCCGGAAGTCCCGGAAGCGCAGCAGGACGCGCAGATCACGGACGACGGACATGGGGCACAGCCTCACATACGGGGAGGGTCCCCGGGTCGTGCGACCCGGGGACCCTCGACAGCCCTGGCAGGAGCGTTTTTCAGCGAGCCGTGTCGGCTGGCGCTCTGTGTTCTGTCGAGCTAGCGCTCGACCTCCCCCTTGATGAACTTCTCGACGTTCTCGCGGGCCTGGTCGTCGAAGTACTGCACCGGCGGAGACTTCATGAAGTACGACGACGCCGACAGGATCGGGCCGCCGATGCCGCGGTCCTTGGCGATCTTCGCGGCGCGCAGGGCGTCGATGATGACACCGGCGGAGTTCGGGGAGTCCCAGACCTCGAGCTTGTACTCCAGGTTCAGCGGGACGTCACCGAAGGCACGGCCCTCGAGGCGGACGTACGCCCACTTGCGGTCGTCGAGCCAGGCGACGTAGTCGGACGGGCCGATGTGGACGTTCTTCTCGCCGAGCTCCCGGTCGGGGATCTGGGAGGTGACGGCCTGCGTCTTGGAGATCTTCTTGGACTCCAGGCGATCACGCTCGAGCATGTTCTTGAAGTCCATGTTGCCGCCGACGTTCAGCTGCATCGTGCGGTCCAGGACGACACCGCGGTCCTCGAACAGCTTCGCCATGACGCGGTGCGTGATGGTGGCGCCGACCTGGGACTTGATGTCGTCACCGACGATCGGGACGCCCGCCTCGGTGAACTTGTCCGCCCACTCCTTGGTGCCGGCGATGAAGACCGGAAGGGCGTTGACGAAGGCGACCTTGGCGTCGATGGCGCACTGGGCGTAGAACTTCGCCGCGTCCTCGGAGCCCACGGGCAGGTAGCAGACGAGCACGTCGACCTGCTTGTCCTTGAGGATCTGGACGACGTCGACCGGCTCCTCGGCGGACTCCTCGATGGTCTCGCGGTAGTACTTGCCGAGACCGTCGAGTGTGTGGCCGCGCTGGACGGTCACGCCGGTGTTCGGCACGTCGCAGATCTTGATCGTGTTGTTCTCGGAGGCTCCGATGGCGTCCGCGAGGTCGAGGCCGACCTTCTTCGCGTCGACATCGAAGGCGGCGACGAACTCCACGTCACGGACGTGGTACTCACCGAACTGCACGTGCATGAGGCCCGGGACCTTGGACGCCGGGTCGGCGTCCTTGTAGTACTCGACTCCCTGCACCAGCGACGCGGCGCAGTTGCCCACGCCGACGATGGCTACGCGCACCGAACCCATTCTGGTTGCTCCCTGTGTGTACGAGTGAGGCCCTGGCAGGGGCCTCACGTGGCAGTGTCGCCGGGCGTATCCGGCCCGGGGGTGTCCCCGGGCCGGGGCAGGACGCCCGGCGCTCCCTCTGTGGTGTCACGAGTGGGTTCTCCATGGGCTGGACCCTTCAGGTCCCGGCCCGCCCGCTCGCTCTCGATGAGCTCGTTCAGCCAGCGCACTTCGCGCTCCACGGACTCCATCCCGTGGCGCTGGAGCTCAAGTGTGTAGTCGTCGAGGCGCTCCCGGGTGCGCGCCAGGGAGGCGCGCATCTTCTCCAGGCGCTCCTCCAGCCGACTGCGGCGTCCTTCGAGGACTCGCATACGGACGTCGCGTGAGGTCTGCCCGAAGAAGGCGAAGCGAGCGGCGAAGTGCTCGTCCTCGTACGCGTCGGGCCCGGTCTGCGAGAGCAGCTCCTCGAAGTGCTCCTTGCCCTCCGCCGTCAACCGATAGACGATCTTGGCACGACGCCCTGCGAGTGGTGCGGCGAGGGCGTCCTCGGAGGTGTTCCCCGGCTCTTCGATCAACCAGCCGTTGGCGAGCAGCGTCTTGAGGCAGGGGTACAGCGTTCCGTAGCTGAAGGCGCGGAACACACCCAGTGACGTATTGAGTCGTTTGCGCAGCTCATAGCCGTGCATCGGGGACTCGCGGAGCAGGCCGAGTACGGCGAACTCGAGGATCCCGGAACGCCGGCTCATCGTCGCCTCCTCTCTGCCGCGGACGCGCCGTGACGGTTTATCTCGCGCTGATGTATCGACTCGATACATCACGACGATAGAACGGCCTTCCGGATGCGACAAGGTCAGGGATGGTGAACGGGGTCACATCACCGATTCGTTGCAGGCGAGTTGCCTGATTTGGGGTGAACTTATGGGCTCGGCAGGTTTTGGCGGTGCGTAGTCTGTGCGCCATGCACACCACCGGGAACCACGTGACGCATGGGGGCGTCATCGTCCTAGGTGCAGTACGGATGAATGCGGAACCGACCACATCCGTACTTCGGGGGGACCGGAAACCAGCCGCCGTTTCCAGGCGCGCAAGGGTGCGCCTGCCCGAGGAGTAGTCGTTCGATGAGCGAGCACCGTCGCAAACCGCCGCAGCCGCAGGGAGGCGGACGTGCCGCGGCCCGACGCGGCCAGTCCGGCTCGTCCTCCGGACGCCGTGCGGCACCGCGAGGCGCCACCGGGTCGCCAGCCGACTCGTACGGGTCGGGATCCTACGAGTCGGGAGGCGAGGAGCCGTCGTACGGCGGCCGCGCCGAGGCCCGGCGCGCGGCACAGAGAAGCACGGGTGGTCGCCGCAGAGGGGCAGAGCCCGGCGGCGGGGGCCGTGGTGCTCCGACCGGCCCCGGCCGCGGCAGAGGCCGTGCGGCCGTCCCCGCCAAGAAACGCCTCATTGACTATCCACGGGCCGGCAAGGACGGCTGGCGCCGCTGGATGCCCTCCTGGAAGCTCGTCTCCGGCCTGTGCATCGGCTTCATCGGCAGCCTGGTGGCCGTGGCGGGCATCGGCTACGCCATGGTGGGTGTCCCGGACATCGCGAAGACGGCCGAGGCGCAGAACAACGTCTTCTACTGGTCCGACGGTTCCGAGATGGTCTCCACCGGTGGTGAGACGAACCGTCAGATCGTCAACCTGTCGCAGATCCCCAAGGCGATGCAGTACGCCGTCATCTCGCAGGAGAACAAGACCTTCGAGACCGACAGCGGCATCGATCCGAAGGGCATCGCCCGCGCCGTGTTCAACATGGCCAGGGGCGGCCAGACGCAGGGTGGCTCCACCATCACCCAGCAGTACGTCAAGAACGCGATGCTGGACGACCAGTCGCAGACGATCTCTCGCAAGTTCAGGGAGATCCTCGTCTCGGTCAAGGTCGGCGCCACGGTCCCCAAGGACAAGATCATGGCGGGGTACCTGAACTCCGCCTACTACGGGCGCGGGGCGTACGGGATCCAGGCCGCTGCTCGTGCGTACTTCAACAAGGACGCCATCGACCTCAACGAGGGTGAGTGCGCCTTCCTGTCGGCGATGCTCAAGGGCGCGACGTACTACGACCCGGCGGGGGCGACCTCCATCGACTCGGCAAACGCCAGGCCTCAGGACAACAGGCGGCGGGCCCTGAACCAGATGCAGGACACCCTCAACAAGATGGTCGAGTACGGCCACCTGGACGCCGCGACGCGGGCCAAGTACACCGAGCTCCCCCAGTGGCAGAGCCCGCGGTCGAACCGTGAGCTGAAGGGGCAGGTCGGCTATCTCGTCGACCTGGCCAAGGCCTATGTGATCAACAACAAGATCATCAGTGCCGACAAGCTGCAGCAGGGCGGGTACTCGATCTACACGACCTTCGACAAGAAGAAGATCAAGGAGCTCGAGGACTCGGTCACGAAGGTCCAGAAGGCCAACATCAAGCCCAAGGAGCGCCCGAAGACGGACACCCACGTCCAGTTCGGCGGCGCTTCGGTGGATCCGGCGACCGGTGCCATCAAGGCGATCTACGGTGGTGAGGACGCGACCAAGCACTTCACCAACAACGCCGACACCACCGGTGCCCAGGTCGGTTCGACCTTCAAGCCCTTCGTGCTCGCGGCCGCGATGACCTGGGGCGTGCGCGACCCCGACGGCCCCGAGATCCAGGCGCAGGACGAGCGGACCATCGTCTCCCCGAAGAGCCTGTTCAGCGGCAAGAACAAGCTCAAGGTCAAGGAGTACAACAAGCAGGTCTGGAAGAACGAGAAGGGTGACGAGTGGCTCCAGACCAACGACGGTCAGGTGTCCTACGGCACTCCCCCCAACTACCAGATCGACCTGCGCGAGGCGATGCGCGAGTCGGTGAACTCGGCCTTCGTGCAGCTCGGTATGGACGTCGGTCTGGACAAGGTGAAGGAGGCCGCGGTCAGCGCGGGTCTCAAGCCGAACAGCCTGGCCGGCGTCACGTACCCGTCCTTCTCCATCGGCATCTCCCAGCCCAGCGCGATCCGTATGGCGGGTGCGTACGCCACCTTCGCGGCCAGCGGCAAGCAGCGCGAGCCGTACTCCGTCGAGAAGGTCACGAGCAAGGACGGCACGGCCTACACGCACAAGGTGCAGTCGGAGGACGCGTTCACCCCGAAGGTCGCCGACAACGTCACGGACGTGCTGAAGACCGTGGTCGAGAAGGGCACCGGCACCAGCGCCCAGCTCACCGGTCGGCAGGTCGCCGGCAAGACCGGTACGACCGACGGCAACAAGTCGGCCTGGTTCGTGGGCTACACCCCGCAGCTGTCCACGTCGATCACGATGTTCCGGTACGACGACGACGAGTCCAAGAAGAACCGCGAGTTCCTGAAGATGTTCGGAACGGGTGGTCAGAAGAAGATCCACGGTGCTTCGTTCCCGGCCGAGATCTGGCACGACTACATGGAAGAGGCGCTGAAGGGCGAGCCTTCGGAGGACTTCCCGACCCCCGAGCCCATTGGTGAGGTCGTCAACGAGGCCCCGTCGCCGAGCGTCATTCCGACGCCCAGCAAGACCCCGGAGTCGACTCCGACGCCGAGTCCCACGCCCAGCGAGACGCTGACCTCGCCCTCGCCGTCCCCGAGTGAGTCCTGCAACCGCTTCTTCGGGTGTGAGGACACCGGAGGCACGGACACGGGTGGCAACACCGATACCGGTGGCACGGACGGAGGGGTGAGCCCCTCTCCCACTCCCACGGACAGCGGCCTGGACGGCAACAACAGAGGCAACGGCAACGGAGGTGGTCTCTTCGGAGGCCAGACCGGTTAGCCGGCCTATCGCCCGACGCGGGTGTTTCACGTGAAACATCTGGACGTTTCACGTGAAACAGGGGCCGCCACACCTCGTGAGGTGTGGCGGCCCTCGGCGTATTCCTGGATACGTACGGCAGGATGTGGCACATGCCCAGCGCAGAATCGACGCACGCGAGCGTGCACGAGCCGGACCAGGTGCGGCCGACCAAGGACGATGCGATCGCCGTGGCCGGCAGTGAGGTGATCGGCGGCCCCATCGGACGGCGTGCCCTGCTCGGGGCGGCCTGGTGGACCCCCGTGCGGGTCGTCGCTCTCGTGGCGATCGGCATGTTCGCCCTCGGACTCGTCCAGAAGGCTCCCTGCTACGACGGTGCCTGGTTCTTCGGCGCCAGTTCGCAGTACACGCACGCCTGCTACTCGGACATCCCGCACCTCTACCAGGGGCGCGGCTTCGCCGACGGTCTGGTGCCGTACTTCGACAAGCTCCCCGGTGACATGCAGTACCTCGAGTACCCGGTGCTGACCGGTGTGTTCATGGAGGTCGCCGCCTGGCTGACGCCCGGCAGCGGCAGCATCCAGCACCAGGAGCAGTGGTACTGGATGGTCAACGCCGGGATGCTGATGGCATGCGCCGCCGTCATCGCGGTCTGTGTGTCCCGCACCCAGGTCCGGCGCCCCTGGGACGGCCTGCTGGTCGCCCTGGCGCCCGCCTTCGCGCTGACCGCCACCATCAACTGGGACCTGCTGGCGGTCGCCCTGACGGCTGCCGCCATGCTGATGTGGTCCCGGGGCCGTTCCCTCGCCTTCGGTGTCCTGCTGGGGCTCGCCACGGCCGCCAAGCTGTATCCCGTCTTCCTGCTCGGGCCGCTGTTCGTGCTGTGCTGGCGTGCCGGCAAGTGGCGGGACTTCGGCAAGGCTTTCGGTGGCGCGGCCGTCTCCTGGCTCGTGGTGAACCTGCCAGTGATGTACTTCGCCTTCGATGGCTGGTCGAAGTTCTACACCTTCAGCCAGGAGCGGGGGGTCGACTTCGGGTCCTTCTGGCTGATCATGGCCCAGAACTCCTCCGACCCGCTCAGCACCGAGATGGTCAACACGCTCGCCACCTCGCTGGTGCTGTTGTGCTGCGTGGGTATCGCGGTGCTCACCATCACCGCGCCGCGCAGGCCACGCTTCGCGCAGCTCGCCTTCCTGATCGTTGCGGCGTTCATCCTCACCAACAAGGTCTACTCGCCGCAGTACGTCCTGTGGCTGGTCCCGCTGGCCGTGCTGGCCCGGCCGAAGTGGCGGGACATCCTGATCTGGCAGGCGTGCGAGGTCGCGTACTTCCTGGGGATCTGGATGTACCTCGCGTACACGACGAGCGGAGACGCCCACAAGGGCCTGCCGACCGACGGCTACCACTGGGCCATCGGCGCACACCTCCTCGGCACTCTCTACCTGTGCGTGGTCATCGTGCGGGACATCCTCATGCCGGAGCGGGACGTGGTGCGTCGGACCGGTGAGGACGACCCCTCGGGCGGTGTGCTCGACGGCGCGGAGGACGTGTTCGTCCTCGGCCCGGCGGCCCGTCCGGCGCGGCACGCGGCCCATGCCGAGGGGCCTCAGGTGGAGTGGGGAAGCCAGGACACGGCATCGTCCGGCGGCAGTTCGCTCTGAGCGAACAAGGCGCCGGTGGCCCACCAGGGCACGCGGGAGACGGCAAAGGCCGTGCACGGAAGGGTCCGTGTACGGCCTTGTCGGTTTCCTGATCCCGAGCGGCGACGCTCAGCGGTCCACGATCCGGTCGAACTGGGTGGTCGTGTGGCGGAGATGAGCCACGAGTTCCTCGCCCACCTTCGGCTCCGGGGCGTCCATGGGCACGAACAGGATGGACACCTGCATGTGCGGCGGCTCGGCGAACCAGCGCTGCTTGCCGCCCCAGACGAACGGAGAAAGGTTCCGGTTGACCGTGGCGAGGCCGGCCCGGGCGACGCCCTTGGCGCGCGGCATGACGCCGTGCAGCGCCTTGGGGGCCTCCAGGCCCACTCCGTGCGACGTACCGCCCGCCACGACCACCAGATAGCCGTCCGAGGCCGCCTTCTGCTGGCGGTAGCCGAAGCGGTCGCCCTTGGCGACACGCGTGACGTCCAGGACGGCGCCGCGGTACTCGGTGGCGTCGTGGTCGCCGAGCCACAGCCGCGTGCCGATGCGGGCACGGAAGCGGGTCTGCGGGAACTGCTGCTGGAGCCGGGCGAGTTCGTCGGCCTTGAGGTGGCTGACGAACATCGTGTGCAGCGGCAGGCGCGCCGCGCGCAGGCGGTCCATCCAGCCGATGACCTCCTCGACGGCGTCCGAGCCATCGGTGCGGTCCAGCGGCAGATGGATCGCGAAGCCCTCGAGACGAACGTTCTCTATGGCGGCGTGCAACTGCGGCAGGTCCTGCTCGCTGATGCCGTGCCGCTTCATCGAGGACATGACCTCGACCACCACGCGAGCGCCCACGAGGCCGTACACACCGTCGATCGACGACACCGAGCGGATGACCCGGTCGGGCAGCGGCACGGGCTCCTCGCCCCGCCGGTAAGGCGTCAGCACCAGCAGGTCGCCCCCGAACCAGTCCTTGATCCGCGCGGCCTCGTACGTCGTGCCCACGGCGAGAGTGTCCGAGCCCAGCCGTGTGGCCTCCTCCGCGAGGCGCTCGTGCCCAAAGCCGTATCCGTTGCCCTTGCAGACCGGGACGAGGCCGGGGAACTGCTCCTGCACGTGCTTGTGATGCGCCCGCCAGCGCGCGGTGTCGACGTAGAGCGTGAGCGCCATGGCCGGACCTGGAACCTTTCTCGTGGTGGGGGTGGTGTCAGGGGTGGAGCTGTGAAGCGGACGACCGGGACTCAGCGGCGCGACATGTAGATGTCGAGCGCCTTGTGGAGCAGCTTGTTCAGCGGGAAGTCCCACTCGCCGAGGTACTCGGCGGCCTGTCCGCCCGTGCCGACCTTGAACTGGATCAGGCCGAAGAGGTGGTCGCTCTCGTCGAGCGAGTCGGAGATGCCCCGCAGGTCGTAGACGGTGGCGCCGAGCGCGTAGGCGTCGCGCAGCATCCGCCACTGCATCGCGTTCGAGGGGCGGAACTCCCGGCCGATGTTGTCGGAGGCGCCGTAGGAGTACCAGACGTGGCCGCCGACGATCAGCATCGTCGCCGCCGACAGGTTCACACCGTTGTGGCGGGCGAAGTACAGCCGCATGCGGTTGGGGTCCTCGCTGTTGAGGGCCGTCCACATGCGCTGGAAGTACGACAGCGGGCGGGGCCGGAAGTGGTCGCGCACGGCCGTGATCTCGTACAGCCGCTGCCACTCCTCGAGGTCGTGGTAGCCGCCCTGGACGACCTCGACGCCGGCCTTCTCGGCCTTCTTGATGTTGCGGCGCCACAGCTGGTTGAAGTTCTTGTGCACCTCTTCCAGGGAGCGGTTCGCCAGCGGCACCTGGTAGACGTAGCGCGGCTGGACGTCACCGAAGCCGGCCCCGCCGTCCTCGCCCTGCTGCCAGCCCATACGGCGCAGCTTGTCGGCGACCTCGAAGGCACGCGGCTCGATGAAGTCGGCCTCGATGTCGCGCAGCCGCTTCACGTCGGGGTTCTGGATGCCCGCCTTGATGGACGTGGCCTCCCATCGCCGGATGATCACCGGCGGGCCCATCTTCACGGAGAACGCGCCCTGCTGCTTGAGGTGCGCGAGCATCGGTTCCAGCCACTCGGTCAGATTTGGCGCATACCAGTTGATGACCGGGCCCTCGGGCAGGTAGGCGAGGTAGCGCTTGATCTTGGGCAACTGGCGGTAGAGGACCAGACCCGCGCCCACCAGCTGACCGGTCTTGTCGAACCACCCGAGGTTCTCCGAACGCCACTCCGCCTTCACATCAGCCCAGGCCGGGACCTGCATGTGGCTCGCCGACGGCAGACTCTGGATGTAGGCCAGATGCTGCTCTCGACTGATGGTCCTCAGGGTCAGGCTCATTCGGGGCGCTCCTCGGGCTGGTGTGTCCCCATGGGTTCAGGGGCTCCGGCTCTCGCGCGAAGCCTACTGCGCCCTGCGAGCGCCTCGACTGGGCGTACGGCAGCTTCGCCCCGGCCTGTTGGCCGCCGGGGCGTTCCCGCGGTGTTCGAAAAGCCGTCTGCGGGGCGGTGCCCGGCGATCAGCTGAACAAGCCGCCGAAGAGGCCGCCGTGCGCCATGCCGAGGAAGAAGCCGACGCCTGAGGCACCAAGGCCCAGGACCAGCCCGAAGCGCTGGCGCGTGGTCTCCGAGATCCACTGTCCGTAAGCGCCCGTGAAGATCCCCACCAGGCCGGTCCAGGAGCTGAGCAGATGGAGGTGATCGAACAGCCCCGACACGAACGCTGTGACTCCGAGCACCAGGGTCACCGCGAGCAGCGCGTCCTGGAGGGGATGGGGCCTGTCGTCCGTGGCGAAGAGAGATCCGGCGGTGGTGGGTCGCAATGCCTGTGCCATGGGGCACCTCCTGCGGAAGGCGGCGCATCGTAGCGCCATACACACCCGACGTGTACAGACTGACGGTCCTGGCGGCCGGATTTCAACCGCACGGCGCTGTGCGGGTAGTCTGTACCGTCTGCACCGGTGTCTGCCCAGACAATGCCAGGGGATCTCCCCAGGTCGACCCGGGGACGCTGCTCGCGGCCCCCGATTGTCAGTGGCGGCCGATACCGTTGCGAACGCATCACAACCCTCCTGCCACGGAACGACCGTGGCCGCCGAGTCCAAAGGAGGTGGGTTCCACATGCGTCACTACGAAGTGATGGTCATCCTCGACCCCGATCTCGAGGAGCGTGCTGTCTCCCCGCTGATCGAGAACTTCCTCTCCGTCGTCCGTGAGGGCAACGGAAAGGTGGAGAAGGTCGACACCTGGGGCCGTCGTCGTCTCGCGTACGAGATCAAGAAGAAGCCTGAGGGCATCTACTCGGTCATCGACCTGCAGGCCGAGCCTGCGGTCGTGAAGGAGCTCGACCGCCAGATGAACCTGAACGAGTCGGTCCTCCGGACCAAGGTCCTCCGCCCCGAGACTCACTGAGCTCTTCCGCTCAGCTGAGCTCGGGATTCGAGTAGTAAGCAGCCAGCAAACCCGCCGAGAGGTTCCCCCATGGCAGGCGAGACCGTCATCACGGTCATCGGCAATCTTGTCGATGACCCCGAGCTGCGCTTCACCCCCTCCGGTGCGGCGGTCGCGAAGTTCCGCGTCGCGTCCACTCCCCGCACCTTCGACCGCCAGACGAACGAGTGGAAGGACGGCGAAAGCCTCTTCCTGACCTGCTCGGTCTGGCGTCAGGCGGCGGAGAACGTCGCGGAGTCGCTCCAGCGAGGCATGCGCGTCGTCGTGCAGGGCCGGCTGAAGCAGCGGTCCTACGAGGACCGCGAGGGCGTCAAGCGCACGGTCTACGAGCTGGACGTCGAGGAAGTCGGCCCCAGCCTGCGCAATGCCACGGCCAAGGTCACCAAGACCACGGGCCGCGGTGGCCAGGGTGGTGGCGGTGGCTTCGGCGGCGGTGGCGGTGGCGGCCAGGGTGGCGGCGGCTGGGGCGGCGGCCCCGGTGGCGGCCAGCAGGGCGGCAGCGCTCCCGCCGACGACCCCTGGGCGACCGGCGCTCCCGCCGGTGGCAACCAGGGCGGTGGCGGTGGCTGGGGCGGAAGCTCCGGCGGCGGTGGCGGCGGCTACTCGGACGAACCCCCCTTCTAGGCCTTGGGCCGGGCCTTCGGGCCCGGGCCGGTCGAAGGCGGGTCGTACCCCAACTTCTTGATCACACAGGAGATACACCATGGCGAAGCCGCCTGTGCGCAAGCCGAAGAAGAAGGTCTGCGCTTTCTGCAAGGACAAGGTCACGTACGTGGACTACAAGGACACGAACATGCTGCGGAAGTTCATTTCCGACCGCGGCAAGATCCGTGCCCGCCGCGTGACCGGCAACTGCACGCAGCACCAGCGTGACGTCGCCACGGCCGTCAAGAACAGCCGTGAGATGGCGCTGCTGCCCTACACGTCCACCGCGCGCTAAGGGAAGGGTGACCGAATCATGAAGATCATCCTCACCCACGAGGTTTCCGGCCTCGGTGCCGCGGGCGACGTCGTCGACGTCAAGGACGGCTACGCTCGCAACTACCTGATCCCGCGGAAGTTCGCGATCCGCTGGACCAAGGGTGGCGAGAAGGACGTCGAGCAGATCCGTCGTGCTCGCAAGATCCACGAGATCCAGACCATCGAGCAGGCCAACGCTGTGAAGGCCCAGCTCGAGGGCGTGAAGGTCCGTCTGGCCGTTCGCTCCGGCGACGCCGGTCGTCTCTTCGGTTCCGTCACCCCGGCCGACGTCGCTTCGGCGATCAAGGCTGCCGGTGGTCCCGAGGTCGACAAGCGCCGCATCGAGCTCGGTGCGCCCATCAAGACCCTGGGCGCCCACGAGACGTCCGTGCGTCTGCACCCCGAGGTTGCCGCCAAGGTCAACATCGAGGTCGTCGCGGCCTGATCGCCGTGCTCGGCTTGAACAGCTGAGAAGGGGCCGCACCCGCTGGGTGCGGCCCCTTACGCGTTGGGACAGGGTCCGGGTGGCCATGTTTCACGTGAAACCTCAGCGCGTCGCACCAGTCACCAGCCACCGTCCCGAGCGGGTTCGCATCCACAGGGTCAGCATGCGTACGGCCATCATCAATGTCATGGCCATCCAGAGAGCGGTCAGACCACCGCCTGCGACAGGCACGAGCAGCGCGACGGGCGTGAAGACGGCGAGCGTGAGCAGCATCGCCCACGCCAGGTACGGCCCGTCGCCCGCGCCCATCAGAACGCCGTCCAGAACGAAGACGACGCCGCAGATCGGCTGGGAGACGGCCACGATCACCAGAGCAGGAAGGGCGGTGTCCTTGACCACGGGGTCGCTGGTGAACAGGGCCAGGAACGCCGGCCGAGTGATCAGCACCAGGAGACTGAGGACGACTCCTACGGCGATGCCCCACTCCACCATGCGGCGGCAGACTGCGCGGGCGCCCTGGACGTCCTCGGCACCGAGATAGCGGCCGATGATGGCCTGTCCGGCGATGGCGATGGCGTCCAGTGCGAACGCGAGCAGGCTCCACAGGGACAGGATGATCTGGTGGGCCGCGATGTCGGCGTCCCCGAGGCGGGCGGCCACGGCCGTGGCGATCATCAGGATCGCCCGCAGGGAGAGCGTACGGACCAGCAGGGGCGCACCGGCCTGCGCGGAGGCCCTGATCCCGGCGGCGTCGGGGCGCAGGGAAGCACCGTGCCGACGGGCTCCGCGGACGACCACCACGAGGTAGACCGCGGCCATGGCGCACTGGGCGATGACGGTGCCCCAGGCGGAACCCGCGATGCCGAGATCAGCGCCGTAGACGAGACCGGCGTTGAGAGCGGCGTTGGCGATGAAACCTCCGATGGCGACGTACAGCGGAGTCTTCGTGTTCTGCAGGCCGCGCAGCACGCCGGTCGCGGCAAGCACCACCAGCATGGCCGGGATGCCGAGGGCCGAGATGCGCAGGTAGGTGGTCGCGTACGGAGCGGCCGTGTCCGAGGCGCCGAAGAGTTCCACGAGGGCGGGCGCAGTGGGCAGGACGACGGCGATGACAGCGGCGCCGAGCAGCAGTGCCAGCCATATGCCGTCCATGCCCTGGCGTATGGCGGCCTGGAGTTCGCCGGCGCCCACCCGGCGTGCGACGGCCGCCGTGGTGGCGTACGCGAGGAACACGAAGACGCTCACGGCGGTCATGAGGAGGGCGGAGGCGATACCGAGTCCGGCGAGTTGGGCCGTGCCCAGGTGCCCCACGATCGCACTGTCGGCCATGACGAACAGGGGCTCGGCGACCAGTGCGCCGAAGGCCGGGACGGCCAGTGCGACGATCTCTCGATCGTGGTGTCGCCGGGTGGCCTCGGGGGCCGCGGGAGCCTGTGTCATGACCACCAATCTAATCGTCCACAGGTAAGAGATACAAGCACGTAGTGTCCCTTACATTCGTGCCGACCGTGTGAGCTCTCGCGCACTGTTCGAGGCGATCTTGGCCCGACTGAGGAAGTTTTTCTTCTGCACAGCCGGTGGACGGTAAACATGCAGGTCAGAGCAATCATCTCGGCAAAGTTGAAAGCTTGTTCACAGCGCTGTCCACCGGGTCGTGCACAGGTTTTGTGGAGTTCTCCACAGCATCGGGGCCGTCGTCCACATGGCCTGTGGATAACCAGATTGGCTGACGCTGCCCACGGGCCTACCGTTGTCCGGCGCCCCCTCCGTGTCGCCGGTCGTGAAACCGTCACAAAACCGGCGTGCTACAACCGGAGAGGGCCTCTCAGTTGTCAGTGCCGTGCCGTAGAACAGAGGGGCACGGCGAGGTCCGCTCGGCGGACGGGAGGAGGTGGCTCGGGTGAGCATTTCCGAGCCCTTGGACGACCCGTGGGCCGACAGCGGTCCCGGTGATCGTCTGCCCGCCTCCCGTCGCCGCGGTGATGTGGGCCGGGGGCGCGGTGAGCAGCACGAGCGCGGCCGGGACGACGGGGAGTGGGAGAGCGGCGGCACGTCGTTCGAGCGTGTACCGCCGCAGGATCTCGACGCCGAGCAGTCCGTACTGGGCGGCATGCTCCTGTCCAAGGACGCCATCGCCGACGTCGTCGAGGTCATCAAGGGGCACGACTTCTACAAGCCCGCCCACGAAACGATCTTCCAGGCGATCCTCGACGTCTACGCGAAGGGCGAGCCGGCCGACCCCATCACGATCGCCGCCGAGCTGACCAAGCGTGGTGAGATCAACAAGGTCGGTGGAGCGTCGTATCTCCACACCCTCGTCCAGACCGTGCCGACGGCGGCGAACGCCGAGTACTACGCGGAGATCGTGCACGAGCGCGCGGTCCTGCGCCGGCTGGTCGAGGCGGGCACTCGCATCACTCAGATGGGATACGCGGCCGACGACGACGTCGACGAGATCGTCAACCGCGCCCAAGCCGAGATCTACGCGGTCACCGAGCAGCGCACCAGCGAGGACTACCTGCCGCTCGGTGACATCATGGAAGGCGCCCTCGACGAGATCGAGGCGATCGGCTCACGCAGCGGCGAAATGACCGGTGTGCCCACTGGGTTCACCGACCTCGACTCCCTCACCAATGGTCTGCACCCGGGCCAGATGATCGTCATCGCGGCCCGTCCCGCCATGGGTAAGTCCACGCTGGCGCTGGACTTCGCCCGTGCCGCGTCGATCAAGCACAACCTGCCCAGCGTCATCTTCTCCCTCGAAATGGGGCGCAACGAGATCGCGATGCGTCTGCTGTCCGCCGAGGCCCGGGTCGCCCTTCACCACATGCGGTCCGGCACGATGACGGACGAGGACTGGACGCGGCTGGCGCGCCGGATGCCCGAGGTGTCCTCCGCGCCGCTCTACATCGACGACTCCCCGAACCTGTCGATGATGGAGATCCGCGCGAAGTGCCGTCGGCTGAAGCAGCGCAACGACATCAAGCTCGTGATCATCGACTATCTGCAGCTGATGCAGGCCGGTGGATCCAAGCGCTCCGAGAGCCGTCAGCAGGAGGTCTCGGACATGTCCCGTAACCTCAAGCTCCTGGCCAAGGAGCTCGAGGTCCCGGTGATCGCGCTCTCCCAGCTGAACCGTGGCCCCGAGCAGCGCACGGACAAGAAGCCGATGGTGTCCGACCTGCGTGAGTCCGGCTCCATCGAGCAGGACGCCGACATGGTGATCCTGCTGCACCGCGAGGACGCCTACGAGAAGGAGTCGCCGCGTGCCGGCGAGGCGGACATCATCGTGGGCAAGCACCGTAACGGCCCGACGGCCACGATCACCGTCGCCTTCCAGGGGCACTACTCACGCTTCGTGGACATGGCGCAGACCTGATCCGACGTGATGCAGGGGCTCAGATTTCGTGTCCTGATCCCCGCTCGAAATACCCTGGCAAGCCGTGAGACAACGGGAAAGCCCCAGGTCACGACATCGGGATATGACACGAGCCGCGCGAGGGCTTCGGGCCCGATGACCGATGGGTGGAGACCGCGCTGAAGGTCGTGATCGCGCTGGCTGGACGACCGGTTTCCTGGTCGTATGTGGTTACCTTCAGCCAGGTTGGAAGAATGCGAGCATTTTCTGGGCGGCGTCCGGGGAGCTCAGCAATTCGTGGATGTCCGCGGACATCCGGGCGGCAGCGCTGGTGCGCTCGAACATCTCGCGTTCGTATTCTCTGACGGCGGCGGGAAAGTCGTCCGGGTGCGCGGCCAGCGCGAGACCGAGCAGGGCTCCGTCGAGCAGCGCCATGTTGGCGCCCTCTCCCACCGGCGGCATCAGGTGCGCGGCATCGCCGAGCAGCGTGACGCCTGGCGTCGACGGCCAGGTCAGGCCGACCGGGAGAGTGGTGATCGACCGCGGCACCACCGTGTCGTCGCAGGCCGCGATGAGCGCGGTGAACCGTGAGTCCCAGCCGGGGAGCAGGTCGATCAGCCGCGCCCGGGCGGCGGCCGGGTCGTCGAACGGGATCCCGCTGGTAGCGAACCAGTCCTCGGCGGTGTTGTAGAAGCTGAGGCCGACGCGAACGCGGCCGTCGCCGTTGCGCTGCGCCGCCAGGGACAGCCCGTTGCCGAGCACCCAGTAGTTGCCGCGCCCGACCATCGCAGCGAGGTCGGGGTGCGTGCGGTCGATGTCGGGGATGCCGACCTCGACGATGTTCTGGCCGATATGCGCCGGTCGGGCGTCGGTGAGCAGCGGGCGGACCCGGGAATGCGCGCCGTCCGCGCCGACCAGCAGGTCATACGTCGCACTGCTGCCGTCGGCGAAGCGCAGCAGGCCGTTGTCGGCGGATTCGAACGCGTGCCCCCAGCGCACCACGTTTTCGGGGAGGGAATCCAGCAGCAGGTTGCGCAGATCGGCGCGGTCGACCTCGGGTCGCTCGAGCGGGGCGTCGTCGGGCGTGTCCTCCTGGAGCAGCAGGGTGCCGTCCGGCTCGAGAAGACGCATGTCCTGGCCTTCACCACGGGCAATCGCGTGGAACTGGTCGATCAGACCAGCCTCGCGCAGCGCCCGCTGCCCGGAATGGATGTCGAGCATGCCGCCCTGACCGCGCGCACCGCGTGACGATTCACGTTCATATACGACGGAATCTATGCCGTTCACGTGCAGCACACGGGCGAGAGCCAGGCCGCCGAGGCCGGCTCCGACGATGGCAATGGTCATGTGGTCCCCTTCGATACGCCGTATGGCGACGATACAGCGTATCGCCCGATGCGATGTACTGTTAGCGGCATGTTGGTGTGGGAGAGGCCGGAGCCACCGAATCGACCCGTGCCGGCCCCGTTGAGCCGGGAACGGATCGTGCGAGCGGCGATTCAGCTGGCCGACGCGGACGGCCTGGATGCGGTGTCGCTGCGCAAGGTCGCCACCGCGCTGGACGTTCGTCCGATGCGGCTGTACGGCTACATCGCCAGCAAGGAGGAGTTGCTCGACCTGATGGTCGACGCCGCCCACGCCGAGATCCGGCCCGTCGGAGACGGCTGGCGGGAAGTGCTCCGGTCTCTTGCCGAAGCCACTCGGCACGCCGCTCACCAGCACGAATGGCTCGCCGACCTACTGGGTGGCCGACCCCAGCTCGGGCCGCACGCGCTGGCCAGTGGGGAGACCGTGACGGCCGCACTGGGCGACGTCGACGTGGACGCCGTCATGCCCGTGGTCGCCGCAGTCAACGCGTACGTGATCGGCGCGGTACGTCGGGAGATCGCCGAGCGGCGTGCCGAGCGGGCCACCGGGATGGATGAAAAGCGTTGGCAGGCCTCACTGGGGCCCTATCTGGAGCGAAATTTCGCCACTGGCCGGTTCCCCGCGCTGGCCACGGTGGTGCGCGATGCCGCCCACCTGGACGCCGACCAGACCTTCCGGATCGGCCTCGACTTCCTGCTCGACGGCATCGAAGCCCGCATCTCAAGGTGACGCGCGGCCGAAGGACTGGACCGGCCAAAGCACCAGGTCGGCGCTGACGCACCACCGCGCGGCGGGGCGCAGCGCCTCACCGTCGTGACTCAGGCTGGTTCGGGTTGCGGTTCCGGCTGGAGCGCCGGCGCGGCCTTCGGGTCCCACAGCCTGGTGGTCCGTATGTAGCCGTGGATCACTGAGGCCATCGCCAGAAGGAGGACGGGTCCGAACACCCACGGATGTTCGGCCATCTCCATCGGCAGATAGCGATATGACACCAAGAGCGCGGCGAAGACCGTCGTGCCGTAAGCGACCAGCTGGATTCCTGACCGGTCCCAGCCACGTGCGAGTGAGCGCATGGCTGCCTCGATCGTGAGCGCGAAGACCACGCCGGCGATGAGATCCACGCCGTAGTGGTAGCCGAAGCCCAGCGTTGCGCAGAGCGTGGCGATCAGCCAGAAAGCGCCCGCGAACCGCAGCATCCTCGGGCCCTTGCGGGAATGAATGAAGATCACGGTGGCCCACGCCGTGTGCAGGCTGGGCATGCAGTTGCGGGGAGTGATCTCGTCGTACGGCATCGGGTGCGGTGTGCTGATCGGCGGCAGCGTGTGCGGCCACAGGTTGGCTATCGCCCAGTGTCCGCCGCCGGTGCCGAAGGCGCCGGTGCCATAGATGAAGATCGGTCCGACCACCGGGAAGATCATGTAGATGGCCGGCCCGACGAGGCCGATCGCCAGGAAGGTGCGCACCAGGTGATGGCTCGGGAAGCGGCGCTCGGCCGCCACGTTACGCAGCTGGTACAGCGTGACGACGGCCGCGGCCACCGCGATCTGAGCGTAGACGAAGTTGAGGACATGGGCGCCGATCGGACCGGTGGCTTCAACGATCCGGCCTGCCAGCCACGACGGGTCGCCCAGCGCGTGATCGGCGGTCACCACGTACTGGTCGAGCACCGCCGGGCGGGTCTTCGACGTGATGAGCAGCCAGGCATCGCCCGTCTTGCGGCCGGTCACCAGCAGCAGGCCCAGCCCGACGCCCTTCAACAGCAGGACGCGTTCCCGGCCGGCGCGGCGCGTGACCGCGATGACCGCACAGCCCAGAATCACCCACAGTGCGCCGTTGCCGAAGCTCATCTTGGCGTCGACCGCCCACCGCACCAGCAGGAAGACGACATCGATGCCCATCGCGGCTCCGACCGCGATGAACCGTTCCCGCCAGGTGAGCACCACCATCATCAACGCCATACCGGCGTACAGGAGTGGTCCCGATTTGGGGGCGAACATCACCTCTCGCGCCTGATTGGTGATCGGCCCCGGCAGGCCATAGCGACGTGAGGCGATCTCCAGTGCGATGAGGAATCCAAGGGTCGTCACGCCCGCTACGCCCCACAGTATCGCCCGTGGCTGACGCCATGCGGAGGATGCAATTGTGTATTTTATTCGCGAAAACACCCGCGATGCTATGGATATCAATTAATTCGGCCGATTTGATAGGTACTGGTTAAATAGGTTGCTCGTCGTGCTAGATGGCATTGTTTTGTGGTGAAGGGCGGGCGATGAGGGTGATCGTCTTGGGATCGAACATGCTATCGGAGCAGTGCGGCTGGGTTTTGAGATCAGGCGAAATCGGCTCGACGCGGGCCGCGAGGCCGGGTGGACTGGGCCCATGACGACACCTCAGGAAGAGCTGCTCCCCGGCACGCGGCGGGCTCTGCTGCACCAGATCGCCGTGGCCCAGGCCGAAGGGCGAGCACCGTCGCTGGTCGCGGCGGTCGTACGGGACGGGCGGGCCGTGTGGCACGGCGCGCGGACCTCGGTGGACGGGCACGGCCCGGACGAGAACGTGCAGTACCGCATCGGCTCGATCACCAAGACCTTCACCGCCGTCCTGGTGCTGCGGCTGCGCGACGAGGGCGTGCTCGACCTCGGTGACCCGATCGAGAAGCATCTGCCGGGCACCGGCGCGGGGGAAGCCACCATTGCCGAGCTGCTCGCGCACACGGCCGGCCTGGCGGCCGAGTCACCCGAGCCGTGGTGGGAGCGCACCCCCGGGTCGCTGCGACCCGAACTGGCCGACGTACTAGGCGAGCAGCCCTTCCGGCACCCGGTCGGCCGACGGTTCCACTACTCGAACCCCGGCTACACGATTCTCGGTGCTCTGGTCGAGCAGTTGAGGGGTGCTCCCTGGGAAGACGTCCTTAGGCGAGAAGTGCTCGAACCTCTGGGGCTGGATCGAACCAGTGCGCGACCTCGGGCGCCCCACGCCGGTGGTTGGGCGGTGCACCCCTGGGCCGACGCACTGCTGCCGGAGCCGGTACAGGACCTGGGGCGGATGGCGCCGGCCGGTCAACTCTGGTCGACTACTGCTGACTTGGCACGCTTCGCGGCGTTCCTGGTCAAGGGGAACGACCGCGTGCTGAGTGCCGAGTCGCTGGCCGAGATGCGCACGCCGGCCGCGCCGCCCGGGGTCGCGGATGTGGCAGCCGGTTACGCGTACTGCCTGGGGCTGGAGATCCGCCACCAGGAGGGGCGGACTCTTGTCGGTCACACGGGATCATTGCCGGGCTTCCTGGCGAACCTCACGATCAGCGTGGCGGACGACCTGGCGGCGGTCGTGCTCGCCAACTGCACGTCCGGTCCGCTGCTGTCCGCCGTGGGCGCCGACCTCGTTCGCATCGTCGCCGAGGCTGAGCCGCGGATCCCGGCGCCCTGGCGGCCGCTGCGTGAAGTCGAACCGGCCGTGCTGGAGTTGGCGGGGCAGTGGTACTGGGGGACGTCCGGCTTCGGACTGCGGCTGACAGCCGACGGATTGGCCTCTTTGGAGCCGCTGTCGGGCAACGGTCGGCGTTCGCGGTTCCGGTCGAACGGTGACGGTACCTGGACGGGGTTGGAGGGCTACTACGCCGGAGAGCTTCTGCGGCCCGTACGGCGCCCCGACGGCTCCCTGAGCCATCTCGACCTCGGGTCCTTCGTCTTCACGCGTCAGCCGTACGAGGAGGGGGCTCCTGTGCCGGGTGGAGTCGACCCCGAGGGCTGGCGGGGGATCGGCTAGCCAAGAACCAAGAAGCGCCCTGTTTCACGTGAAACAGGGCGCTTCTTGGTGTGACCGCTGTAGCGAGGTCGGCACCCCTCAGAGTTGGAGCTTGAAGCCCACGTGCGAGGCCGTGAAACCGAGCCGCTCGTAGAAACGGTGGGCGTCGGTGCGCGTGTTGTCGGAGGTCAGCTGGATCAACTGGCAGTTCTGCCGCCGGGATTCGTCGACCGCCCACTCGATGAGCTGCGTGCCCAGACCGCTGCCGCGCTCGTCTGCGTGAATGCGTACACCTTCGATGATCGACCTGGTAGCGCCGCGGCGGGACAGCCCGGGGATGACCGTGAGCTGAAGTGTGCCCACGACGCGGCTCTCGCGGACCGCCACGACCAGGTGCTGGTTCGGGTCGGCATGGAGTCGCTCGAGCGCGGTCAGGTACGGAGTGAGGTCGTCGGGTGACTCCCGCTGTGCGCCCAGCGGGTCGTCCGCGAGCATGGCGACGATCGCCGGGATGTCGTCGGGCGTGGCGGCGCGTATGTCAAGATCTCCCATGGCCGCAGCCTATGCGGGCACGTTCAGCGACTCCACGACCCGGACGAGTGGGACCAGATCCGGGACCTTGGCCGCCGCGTCGAGCGCTTCGCGCAGGGCGGCATCGTTCGTGGGCCTGGCCTCGGCCAGCAGCTTGAGACCGGCCTCGGTGACGTTCGTGTAGATGCCGCGCCGGTCGGTGGGGCAGAGGTAACGCTCGAGCAGGCCGCGGTCCTCGAGCCGGGTGACCAGCCGGGTGGTGGCGCTCTGGCTGAGGACGACCGCGTCGGCGACCTGCTTCATCTGCAGATGGCCCCCGTCGCCGTCGTGCTGCCGGCTGAGTACGTCGAGCAAGGAGTACTCGCGCACGCTCAGGTCGTGCCCGGCCTGCAGGGCGCGCTCGATGTGCGCCTCGATCCTCCCGTGCAGGAGAGAGAGGGCGCACCAGCCCTGGGCGAGGGCGGTGAGCGCGGGGTCCGTCGCTGTCATTGGCGTTTCCTCCGTCCCGGAGCAGCTGAACCAAGGATAGAGCAGCGCCGCGACAGTCAGCCTTTGCAAGTAGTCAGCGTCTGCAATTATTGTGGGCGCACACATGGCGCACCTGCAATTGCTTTGGAAGGTACACCCTCATGCCTCTCGCGCTTCTGGCCCTGGCGATCGGGGCCTTCGGGATCGGAACGACCGAGTTCGTGATCATGGGCTTGCTGCCCGAGGTCGCGGGCGACTTCGGGGTCTCCATCCCCACGGCCGGCTTCTTCGTGACGGGCTACGCGCTCGGCGTCATGTTCGGCGCGCCGCTGATGACCGTGCTCGGCACCAAGGTCTCCCGCAAGCGGATGCTGATGCTGCTGATGGGCCTGTTCATCGTCGGCAACTTGCTGTCCGCCGTCGCTCCCGCCTTCGCCGTCATGCTGATCGGCCGCGTGGTCGCCTCACTCGCCCACGGCGCCTTCTTCGGCATCGGCTCCGTCGTCGCGGCCGAACTGGTCGCACCGGACAGGAAGGCCGGTGCCATCTCGATGATGTTCACCGGCCTGACCGTCGCCAATGTGGTCGGCGTACCGCTGGGCACCCTCGTCGGACAGCATGTGGGCTGGCGCGTGACCTTCGGCATCGTCGCCGCCCTCGGCGTCATCGGCCTGGCCGGTGTCGCCAGGCTGGTCCCCGACATAGCCAAGCCGGAGGGCGTGCGCCTGCGCCACGAACTGGCCGCCCTCAAGAACGTCCAGGTCCTGCTCGCCATGGCGATGACCGTGCTCGGCTTCGGCGGTGTCTTCGCGGCCATCACCTACATCACGCCGATGATGACCCATGTCGCCGGCTTCGCAGACGGCTCCGTCACCTGGCTGTTGGTTCTGTTCGGACTCGGCATGGTCGGCGGCAACCTTCTCGGCGGCAGGTTCGCCGACCGCGCCCTGATGCCCATGCTGTACGTCTCGCTGAGCGCCCTGGCAATCGTGCTGGCGCTCTTCACCCTCACCGCCCACAACAAGGTCCTCGCGGCCGTCACGATCGCCCTGATCGGCGCTCTGGGCTTCGCCACCGTCCCGCCGCTGCAGAAGCGCGTCCTCGATCAGGCGCACGGCGCCCCCACGCTGGCCTCCGCCGTGAACATCGGTGCCTTCAACCTGGGCAACGCCCTCGCTGCCTGGCTGGGCGGCCTCGTCATCGCGGCCGGCCTCGGCTACACGGCACCGAACTGGGTCGGCACGGTCCTCGCGGCGGCCGCCTTGGTCCTCGCCGTCCTCTCGGCGGCCCTGGAGCGCCGTGAACGCACACACAGCGCCGTGGTCGCGGGAGCGGCCCCCGCCGAGCAGCGGGCGGCCGTCCACCACTGAGCCCACCCGCTCGGCGCCTCTCCGCAGCAAGGAAACACCGGTCGGAAACATCGGTCCTCGAAAGGGGCCCGGTGTTCTCCGTACTGGGCCTCAGCCCGCCGCCACCGTCAGTGGAGCGAACCGTCGGGTCCAGTCGCCGGGCAGCTCCGTGATCCCGTAGGTCATGACCGCATTGAAGGCGACCGACGCCAGCCCGTGCTCCTTCGCCCATGCCAGCAGTTCCTCGTGCCGTACGTCGATGTCGGTGCGCAGCGGGCGATCGGTGTGGGCGGCGAGGGAGGCGATGAGGGCCTTTGCGGTCTCCGTGTCCCGGGCGATCAGGGGGCCCACGACCTGCGTGTCCATGTTGGGCCAGGCGCCCGCGTACCCGATGAGACGGCCGTTCTCCTCGGCCACGCGCAGCTGGTCGGTGAAGGCGGGCAGCCGCGTGATGATGTGCGTGCGATCCGCGCCGAACACTTCCCCGTCGAGCCGGAGGATCGCGCTGAGATCCTCGGCCGTGGCGGCACGCGTGGCCACCTGCGAGTCCATCCCGCCGGATGTGAAGTGCCCGAGCAGCATCTCCGCCCGGCCGGTCACCTTGAAGCCGAGCTCCTCGTAGAGGGGGCGGCCGTACGGCGTCGCGTGCAACGTCAGAGGTGTGGTGCCCAGCACCGAGACCACCTGGCGCATCAACCGGCGTCCGATGCCTTGGCGGGCATGCCGTTCGGCGACCAGCACCATGCCGATGGCGCCCAGATCGGGACGGTCCGGTGGGCCGTACTCGGTGACGACGCAGGCGCTGACGAGGCCGCCATCGGGGTCGTCGACGCCGTAACCCTTCCCGGCTGTGAGGAGGAAGCCCCACTTGTGCTCTTCGCGAGGCCACCCCCGGTTCTCGGACAAGTCGGCGCAGGCGGTGAGATCGCGGAGCGTCAGACGGCGAATGGGGAGAGCGGGGAGGGAAGGAGTCGGCACGCGGGTCAGGCTGTCTGATGGCCGGCCTCGGCGTCCACCTGTTTGCGGGCCGATGTACGCGCTTTTGGCCATGTCGTGGTCAACCGCACAGGCTGAGGAGAGGGGCTCGGTGTTTCACGTGAAACATGGGCGAACGCCAGACCTCATCGAGGTGCTGACAGTAAGTGCCTTTAGCCTCAGTGTTCATGACGAGACTTCATCTCTTCGACATGGATGGCACCCTGCTGCACGGCACGTCAGCGCCCGTGGAGATCTCGCGGCAACTGGGTCTGGAAGCGGAAACGGTGGCATTGGACCAAGCGATCTCGGCCGGGCTGATCGATCCGCCGCAGTATGCGGCGCAGGTGTATTCCCTGTGGGCAAAGCTCACCGAGGCGCACGTGGTGGCGGCATTCGAAGCGGCTCCTTGGCTGGCCCGTATCCAGGAGGTCTGGGCGGAGATCAGACGGGCGGGGGACTACTGCGCGGTCGTGTCGCTCTCTCCTTCCTTCTTCGTGGAACGCCTCACGGCCTGGGGAGCTCATGCGGCCCACGGTTCACGCTTTCCTGCCGTGCCGTTCACCGAGCCCATGGACCCGGCCGGTGTGCTCAGCGCCGTGGCCAAGGTGCGCATCGCCGATGAGCTGTGCCGGGAGTTCGGGGTGACGCGGGCCGACTGTGTCGCCTACGGCGACTCGCTGTCGGACCTGGATCTCTTCGGTGCGGTGCCGGTTTCCGTCGCGGTGAATGCGGACAGTCGCCTGACCGGGCTCGCGACATACTCCTACATGGGCAAAGATCTGTGGGATGCCTATGAATTGGTGCGTCACGACGGGTAATTGAGGGGCTTGGTGGTTCGCCTCTCGATCAAAACGTGGCGAGGGCAGGGGGGACTTGTGTGCGGAGCCCTGACCGGTAGGGTCGAGTCCGGTTCGTGTCCGGAGCGCGATGCGCCCACTGCGAGCCGGGAGCAAGGCAATGCAGTCTAACGGGACGGAGTGATCGAAGACCCGCGTTTTCGGGTATGCGGCCGGAGCGCCCCCCACGCGGTGGGATGCTGCGGTGAGCACTGCGGCCCTTGTCACACTCTCGCCTTACTTGTCCGTACGGAGCGGGAATACGGGTTCAATGTGGCCGTATCGGCCGCGACACCGAACGGGAAAGCAAGCCGTCTACGGGGGGAAGGCAGGCGCTTCCGAACGTGGAAGTGCGCAGACCGACCGAAAGATGTTCGAGGCGAGGCACACCATGGACGCTCCGACCACCAGGTCGGCCGACAACGGCACGTCCGGCGGCGGAGGCGGTTGGTTCACGCCGCACAAGCAGCCGACCCCCGGCTCCGGGCCCGAAACCGCCGAGGGCGGCCGTCTGGCCGCGATGCGCCCGATGGGCAGGGCCACAGCGGGCGACGACCCGCCGACCGACGCCTCCGCGGAGCCGGTGACGACGGCAGACACCGAACCGTCCGCCTATGCGGACGACACGGAGGCCCCGGCCCCGAGCGACGTCCCCGCACCGCCCGTCACGCGCGCCGGCGGCATACCGCCCGCCCCGGGCACAGGCGGGACGGAACCGGAGCCAACTACAACGTCAGCCCGAACCGCGACCCTCGCGCCGACCGACACTCAGGCCTCCCCAGGCGATCACCGCGTGCCCACGCAGCGGCCCGCTCCCGCCCAGCAGGCCTCCCCGGACGCCATCCTCGTCCGCCGCACCATGGCCGAGGTCGCCTCTGTGGCCGACAAGGTCACGTCGTACTTCTATGCGCTGCTCTTCGTACGCCACCCCGATCTGCGCCCACTCTTCCCGGCTGCGATGGACGCCCAGCGGGACCGGCTGCTCAAGGCCCTGCTCACCGCCGCCGAGTACATCGACAACACCCCCGTCCTCGTCGACTATCTGCAGAACCTCGGCCGGGGCCACCGCAAGTACGGCACCCGCCCCGCGCACTACCCGGCCGTCGGCGAGTGCCTCATCGGCGCCCTCAGCAAGTACGCGGGGTCCGTGTGGGACGCCGAGACCGAGGCCGCCTGGGTCCGGACGTACACGACGATCTCGCAGGTCATGATCGACGCTGCGGCCGCCGACGAACTGCGCGCACCGGCCTGGTGGCAGGCGGAGGTCGTCTCGCACGACCTCAGGACCTCCGACGTCGCGGTGGTCACGGTCCGCCCCGACCAGCCCTACCCCTTCCTCGCGGGTCAGTACGCGAGCCTGGAGACGCCCTGGTGGCCGCGGGTCTGGCGGCACTACTCCTTCGCCTCGGCGCCCCGCTCCGACGGACTGCTCACGTTCCACGTGAAGGCGATCCCGGCCGGCTGGGTCTCCAACGCCCTCGTTCACCGGGCCCGGCCCGGCGACGTCATCCGTCTCGGCCCCCCGGCCGGTTCGATGACCGTGGACCACACCACCGACAACGGCCTCCTCTGTCTGGGCGGCGGCACCGGGATAGCCCCCATCAAGGCCCTCGTCGAAGACGTCGCCGAGCACGGCGAGCGGCGATCGGTCGAGGTCTTCTACGGTGCCCGCAGCGACCACGACCTCTACGACATCGACACGATGCTCAGGCTCAAGCAGTCCCACCCCTGGCTCGAGGTCCGCCCGGTGGTCGACCGGCACGGCCTGCTCCAGCTCCCCGACGCCATACGCACCCACGGCCCCTGGACCGAGTACGACGCCTATGTCTCCGGTCCGCCCGGCATGATCCGCAGCGGGGTGGACGCGCTGCGGGACAGCGGGATACCGCCGGAGCGCATACGGCACGATTCGGTGGAGGAACTCGTCGTCACCCTTGACTGAGCAGTGCGTCAGCCCAGGTCGGGAGCGTGCATGGCCCGTACGCCCTCGATGTTGCCGTCCAGGTAGTGCCGCAGCGACAGGGGCACGAGGTGGACGGTGGCGATGCCCACCCGGGTGAACGGCACCCTGACGATCTCGTACTCTCCGATCGGCTCGTCCACCTCCGGGCCGTGCCGCAGTGCCGGGTCCATGGACTCAAGACGGCAGACGAAGAAGTGCTGTACCTTCACGCCGGTCGCGCCGCCGTCCTCGCCGATGTGCTCGACAGTATCGACGAAGCAGGGCACGACATCGGTGATCTTGGCGCCGAGCTCCTCGTACACCTCGCGGTGCAGGGCGTCGACGACGGTCGTGTCCCCCGGCTCGACCCCACCGCCGGGCGTGAGCCAGTAGGGATCCACACCAGGCTTGGTGCGCTTGATCAAGATCAGGTCATCGCCGTCCAGGAGGACGGCACGGGCGGTGCGCTTGACCACGGGTCGGACGGTCATGGGAGAAATGTGGCCCGGCTGGTTCCACGTGAAACATCGCGAAACGTCACCATGAGAGCTCACCGCGTGACTCCCGAAGCGCGAGGCACCCCACAAGCCGAGGACGGCGCTCAGCACCAGTCGCCTGCAGCCCGCAGCAGCCATTCATGGGCCCGCGCGATGTGCGGCATCGCCAACGTCCCGGTGCGCACCACCAGGAAGTACGTCCGCAGCGGCGGCACCGCCGGATCGTGCAGCGCGACCACGTCCCCGCGTTCGAGAGCGTCCGCACACAGATAGCGGGGCAGCACCGCGAGACCGGCGCCCGCGCTCGCGCAGGCGAGCACGGCCCGCAGGTCGGGAACCACAACAGTGCCCGAGGCGGCCGGGTGGCAGTCGAAGACAGAGGCCCAGTAGCGGGAGACGAAGGGCAGGGACTCGTGAACCTCGACGACGGGGAGATTCTCCAACGTAGGCACGTTCTCGCGGCGCGGCTTTTCGGCACGGATCCGTTCGTTCCAGAGCGGGGCGGCCACCAGCACATGCTCCTCGTCGCACAGCGCGGTCGCCGTGAGCAGCGCACCGCGCGGCCGGGCGGTGCTGATGGCCAGGTCGTGGTGACCGGCGGCCAGCCCCTCCAGGGCCTCCTCGGCGGTTCCGAACGAGGCGCGCAGGGCGAATCCCTGTCCGTCCTCGCCGGCGAGCTCCGTCAGGGCAGGCAACGCCCGTTCGGCGGTGAACTCGGGAGGGCCCGCCAGATGCAGGGTGCGTAGGGAGGACTCGTCGTCGAGGCCGGTCTCGGCGATTTCCACCAGGGCGTCGAGATGGGGCGCGGCCTTGTGGGCGAGCTCGTCCCCGATCGTCGTCGGTGTCACTCCGCGGGCCTGCCTGAGGAACAGGGGACGGCCCAGTTGCCGCTCCAGGGTGCGGATCTGCGAGGTGACGGCCGGCTGGGACAGGCCCAGCAGGGCGGCAGCACGGGTGAAGGAGCCGGCCCGGTGCACCGTGACGAAGGTGCGCAGCAAGGCGAGGTCCATGTACGCCTCCCCTCTAGCGGCCCATCTCCGGCCCCCGGCCGCGCCCAACTATAAATAAGTCGATAGGTCTCTGTCGCTACTGTGATTGGACACTGACACAGAGTCAACTAGCCTAGTTCGCGCGGTTCTTCGCGCGCAGAACCGAGGACGGTCCGAGCCACGAGGGGGGAGGCTCGGACCGTCCGTTGTACGTAACGGGACACCGACCGGGTGGCCGTATTCCGGTCACCGGGCCGACTCCTCCAGCGCGCGCAGTACATCCGCCACGAGATCCTCGGGATCCTCGGCCCCGACCGAGAAGCGGATGAACCCCTCCGGCACCGCGTCCCCGCCCCAGCGACGGCGCCGCTCAGCAGTGGAGCGCACCCCGCCGAAGCTCGTCGCGTCGTCCACGAGCCGCAGCGCCTCCAGAAAACGCTCGGCACGCACGCGCGTGGGCAGCGTGAAGGAGACGACACAGCCGTAGCGCCGCATCTGCTGTGAGGCGATCTTGTGCGAGGGGTCGTCGGACAGCCCCGGGTAGCGCAGTTCGGTCACCTCGGGCCGCTCTCGCAGTGCTTCGGCGAGCGCGAGGGCGGTGGCGTTCTGCCGGTCGACCCGCAGCTGGAGCGTGGCGATGGACCGGTGCGCCAGCCATGCCTCCATCGGCCCCGGAATCGCCCCGACGATCTTTCGCCAGCGCCGTACGGCGGCCATGGTCTCGCCGCCGCGGCCGGTGACGTAGCCCAGGAGGACGTCGCCGTGCCCGGTGAGCTGCTTGGTGCCGCTGGCCACCGAGAAGTCGGCGCCGAGCTCCAGCGGGCGCTGCCCGAGCGGCGTCGCCAGGGTGTTGTCGACCGCCACCAGAGCGCCACGCGCGTGCGCGGCCCCGACGAGTCGCCGGATGTCGCACACGTCGAGCCCGGGGTTGGACGGCGACTCGATCCACAGCAGCCGGGCGCCGTCGAGGACGTCGAGCTGGGCGTCGCCGCCGGTCGGCGCGGTACGCACCTCGATGCCGTACGCCTCCAGCTGAGCGCGGACCAGGGGAAACACCTGGTAGCCGTCGCTGGGCAGGACGACCGCTTCCCCGGCGCGCAGCTGAGAGAAGAGCACCGACGAGATGGCGGCCATGCCGGAGGCGAACACGAGCGTCTCGACGCCGTCCTGCCCCGGCGCCTCCAGTTCGCCGACGGCCCGCTCCAGATGGGTCCAGGTCGGGTTCTCGTCACGACCGTAGGCGTACCCGCCGGTCGGCTCGCCCGGCAGGTGGAAGTGGGCGGCGAACACCGGGCCGGGCAGGGTCGGCTCGTACTTGACCGCTTCGGGCAGCCCGGCACGCACCGCACGTGTGCCCTCACCCGTGCCCGCCGAGCCGACGCCGACCGAGCCGGATCCGGTACCGGCCGAGCCGGTGCCCACGGCGTCGCCCCGCCCGTCCGCAGCCGAATCGTTCATGCAGCCCGTCCCTCCACGTGCTCGCGTACCGCGGCGAGCAGCCCGGTGCTCGCCACTTCCACCATCTCAAGGCACTCCTCGAAGCCGTCCATGCCCCCGTAGTAGGGGTCGGGAACGTCGAGGTCGTCACCCACGCCGAGGTCGTACGAGCGCAGCAGCCGCACCTTGCGCGCGTCCTCCTCGGTGGGGGCCAGGCGCCGCAGTGCCTTGAGATGGCCGGAGTCGAGGGCGATCACGAGGTCGAGGCGGGCGAACCAGGCCGACCGGAACTGCCGGGCGGTGTGCTCGCTGCCGTAGCCGTTGTCCTCGAGGACCGTAACGGTGCGCGGGTCGGCTCCGTCGCCCTCGTGCCAGCCGCCCGTGCCGGCGCTGTCGACCTCGACCAGACCGTCGAGACCGGCCTCCGCCACGCGCGCGCGGAAGACGGACTCGGCAATCGGCGAGCGGCAGATGTTGCCGGTGCAGACGAAGCAGACGCGGTAGGACATCGTGCGGTCAGTCCTCGTCGGGCAGGACGACGTGCAGCGCCCAGGAGACGATGGAGATGATCAGACCGCCCACGACCGCCGTCCAGAAGCCCTCGACGTGGAAGCTCAGGTCCAGCTTGTCGGCCAGCCACGAGGTGAGCATCAGCATCAGCGCGTTGACCACCAGGGTGATCAGTCCGAGCGTCAGGATGAACAACGGGAAGGTCAGCACCTTCACGATCGGCTTGACGAGGAAGTTCACCAGGCCGAAGAGCAGGGCGACGACTATCAGGGTGCCGACCTTCTTGCCCGTGCTGTCACCGGTCAGGGTGATCTTGTCCAGCAGCCACACCGCGACCGCCAGGGCACCTGCGTTGGCGATCGTCTTGACTACGAAATTCTTCATGTGTCTGATCGTGGCAGAAGAGATCGGCTACGAGTGTGGGCGAGTGTGATGAAAGCATTCCGGTTGGATGAACTGGAGGCGGAGAGAGCCGCCAATGACGGCGCCTACCTTCAGTTCCTGCGGGAACGCAACATGTCGGTCGGGCTCTATGCGCTCAACGCCGGCGAGCACGATCCCCAGACCCCGCACAACCAGGACGAGGTGTACTTCGTCGTGAGCGGCCGGGCCGCGATCACCGTGGGTCTGGAGACCACGCAGGTGGCACGCGGCAGCGTGGTGTACGTACCGGCAGGCGTCGCCCACAAGTTCCATCACATCAGCGAGGACCTGCGGGTCATGGTGGTGTTCTCTCCGCCTGAGGCCTGACCCCGCGTCTCGGGGTTCCCTAGGGGGTCGGTCAGGGGAGGACAAGGGGTGCCGGGCCCCCGCCGACACCCCTCGCGGACCTAGCATCGGTCGCAGGACATCGGAACATCCGGCACCGAACGTGCCGGGCGCCACAGAGATGAGGACGAGGGCGATGCGAGAGATCTTCGCGGGACTGCCGTGGTGGGTGAAGTGGATCGCGGTGCCGGTCATCGCCCTGGTCGTGTTCGGCGGGCTGATAGCCAGCGTCGTCGGCTTCGTGATCGGCCTGCTCTTCAAGGTGCTGGTCTTCGTGGCCCTGGTCGGCGGACTGATCTACGTGGTGCGGAAGTTCACGTCGAGCTCGTCGTCACGCAGCGACTGGTGAGGCGTACGGGAAACCGGTGACCGGTAACGGGAATCATTGGTTCCCTCGGGCGAGGGAAGTTTTCCGGACAGCCCGTCTGCACGCGGTGGCGGAGGGTTAGAGTCCGGAACTCGACGCGGGGACGACCCCGCGGGCGGCGTACACGCACCACCCGTGCTCTTCGTACGGGCTGCTGCCCCCTCGCGCTTCGGGAGTGACCCTTGGCCACGGTAGACACCGCACCCTCACAACTCCACCCACCTCACGGGCAACCGCGCTCCTCCGCGCCCCCGGTGCAGCGCCGGACCGCCACGGCACCCGGCGAGCCGACCCACTCCGCGGCCACCCTGATCGGATCCGTCCAGCGGGCGATGCGGCTCCTGGAGTCCGTCGCGGGGCACCAGCACGGAGCTCCCGCCAAACAACTGGCGCGCGAGACCGGTCTCGCGCTCCCGACGGCCTACCACCTGCTGCGCACCCTTGTGCACGAGGGCTATCTGCGTCGTGAGAAGGGGCTGTTCTTCCTCGGCGAGGCGGCCGAGCGGTTGAGCAGCAGCGGGGCGGCGCAGAAACGTCGCAGCACGGTCACCGACGCGCTCGCGCGCTGGCGTGATTCGCTCGGTGTGCCCGTGTACTACGCGGTGTACCGCCAGGGCGAGATCGAGGTCATGTGCGTCTCCGACACCACGGCCAATCCGGCGGTGGAGGAGTGGGCCGACTTCCGCGAAACCGGTCATGCGCACGCCGTCGGGCAGTGCCTCCTCTCCCAACTCGACGAGGACGCCCGCCGTGACCACCTCGACCGCTACCCGGTGACCTCCCTCACTCCGTACACGGTGCGTGACGGCCACGCCCTGTTGCGCCGCTTGGAGCGCACACGACGGATGGAACCCGTGGTCGAGCGACAGGAGTACGCCCTGGGGACGGTGTGTGCCGCGATCCCGATCACGCTGGGCAACACTGCGGCCACGGTGGCCATCTCCCTGCCCTCCCACCAGGCCGACCGGCTGCTCCCCGTGGTGCACCGTCTCCAGGACGAGATGGGACAGCTCCTGGGGTCGCTCGCACTCTCTATCAGTATCTGAAAACTCACTCCTTGTGATCTCCCGTGTACGTTCAGCAAGATGCCACCAAGTGTCAGGGGTTCATTCCCGGCCAGGTGACGGCAGATGACGGGACAGGCGATGCGCGAGTCCGTACAGGCAGAGGTCATGATGAGCTTTCTCGTCTCCGAGGAGCTCTCTTTCCGTATCCCGGTGGAACTGCGATACGAGGCCTGCGATCCCTATGCCGTACGGCTTACCTTTCACCTGCCCGGTGATGCCCCGGTGACCTGGGCCTTCGGGCGCGAGCTGCTGATCGACGGGGTGGGGCGGCCGTGCGGCGAAGGTGATGTGCGGGTCTCGCCCGTGGAACAGGACTCGCTGGGCGAGGTCCTGATCCGGCTTCAGGTCGGCTGTGACCATGCGCTGTTCCGCTCGTCCACGGCGCCGCTCGTGGCGTTCCTGGACCGCACCGACAAGTTGGTGCCGCTGGGCCAGGAGGGGGCGCTCGGCGACTTCGACGCCCACCTCGACGAGGCCCTGGACCGCATCCTGGCGGAGGAGCAGAGCGCAGGCTGAAGGCTTGCGGCAGCGGCGGAGGCGGAACGCTTCAGCTAGGGGCGGGGGATGTGCAGGAACGCTTCTTCTTTCGCGAGTGGCGCGTGGCGGCTTCTTTCGGGGGACGCCCGTTGCGGTGCTTTCGGAGGAGGCGTGTTGGAGCGCCGGGTGCGCCCGGCGCCCGCCCGCCTCAGCGCTTGCGCCGCCGTCCGCGCGTGCCGGGTACCGGAATCGGCCCCGTGTCCGCGGTGGGCGGTACCGCCGACGCCGGTGCCGCCTCGCCCTGGCGGTCGGCCGAGACGACCAGGGCCGCCAGGGCCGTGGTGACCGGCACTGACGCGACCAATCCGATCGAGCCCACCAGCGTGCGCACGATCTCCTCAGCGACCAGCTCGCTGTTGGCGACCGTACCGACGCTGCTCTGCGCGATGGAGAAGAGCAGCAACAGGGGCAGCGCGGCGCCCGCGTAGGCGAGGACGAGCGTGTTGACGACCGATGCGATGTGGTCGCGGCCAATGCGTATACCAGCGCGGTACAGCCCTCGCCAGCCCATGGTCGGGTTGGCTTCGTGCAGCTCCCAGACCGCCGAGGTCTGGGTGACCGTCACGTCGTCCAGGACACCGAGCGAGCCGATGATCACGCCGGCCAGCAGCAGACCACTCATGTCGATCTCGGGGTACAGACCGTGGATCAGACCGGTGTTGTCGTCGGTGTTCCCGGTGAGCGCGGCCCAGTCGATGAACACCGAACCGAGGATGCCGATAAGCAGCAGCGAGATCAGAGTGCCCAGGACCGCCACGGACGTTCGGGCCGACAGTCCGTGGCACAGGTAGAGGGCGACCAGCATGATGGCGCTCGACCCCACCACGGCGACGACCAGCGGGTTCGAACCTTGCAGGATCGCGGGCAGGATGAAGAAGTTCAGCACCATGAAGCTGATGGCCAGCGCGACCAGCGCCATGACACCGCGCAGCCGTCCCACGACGACGACGGCGAGGGCGAAGATACCGGCGAGCACCGTCATCGGGAGGCGGCGGTTGACGTCGGTGACCGAGTACTGCAGGTCCTTCGGTGCCGAGGGCTCGTAGGCGACCACTACCTCCTGGCCCTCGTGCAACTGCCGTGACTGGTCCGGCTGGACGATCTCCGTGAACGTACGGCCCTTGTCATCGCCGGTGTCGACGCGGATCGTGGCCTTCTTGCAGGTGCCGTTCGCCTCCTGCTGCGCGGAGGACCCCTCGGCGGTCGACGTGTCGCCGGTCGGCGTGTCCCCCGAGGCGTTCACCGACTTGCAGCTCACGCTCTCGACCTTGGTGACCGTGGCCTGCTGGGTCTGCCGGTCGAAACCGACGCCGGTGCGCTCGTGCGAGGGGGCGCCGCCGGGCCACAGTACGGCCAGCCCGACCACGACCGCCGCAGCGAACGGGATCAGGATCGCCGCGATGACCTTGCGCAGATGCTTGGAGACAGGTGCGGCGGGACCGTGGTTGTGACTGTGTGAGTGGCCATGACCGTTGCTGCCGCCCCCGTGCCCGCCCCCGTGCCCGCCCCCGTGCCCGGCCCCGTGCCCGCCCCCGTGCCCGCCACCGGAGTCGTGGCCGTCCCCACCACCGGTACCCTGCCCGCGGCGGCCGCCTTCGAAGCCGGGACCATGCTCATGCGCGTCACCGCCACCAGAACCAAACTCTTGGCCGCCGCCGGGACCGAACCCCTGCCCGCCTCGAGGGTCATGCCGCCGACCGCCGTCTCTCGGACCATGCTCGTGGCCCCCGGCGAAGTCGTAGTCCTGACCGATGCCGGGGCCGGACCCCCGGGCGTGCCCGTCACCGAACGCGGCTCGCTGATCGTGCCCGCCGCCGTAACCAGGCGCGTCCCCACGGTCGTTGCCGTTTCCGCCGCCAGGTCGGCGGGGCGGCTCGTGGGGCGGAAACGGGTACTGCTGTCCTGTGGTCACCGCCCGATCATCGCAAGAACGAACGAGGCCCACTGTTCACCGCGCCACAAAGGACGCTAGCGTGGAGGCACCTTTGCACACGCGGGAGCTCGGAGCACCGGGCTGAGAGGGCGCTGACCTCCGTCTTTGCGATGTTTCACGTGGAACAGCGTGATGTTTCCCATGAAACGCCGACCGACGGAAGCCGCTGCGTCGACCGCCGAACCTGTTACCGGGTAATGCCGGCGTAGGGAGTAGGTCTCATGACCAACAAGGACGCGCGCACGCCTGCCTCCACGCAGACCTCCACCAGCGAGGAGGCCGGGAAGTCCATCGGCTGGCACAAGGCGTACGTCGAGGGCTCACGCCCCGACCTGCGGGTGCCGGTCCGTCAGGTGCACCTCACCAACGGGCAGACGGTCACGCTCTACGACACCTCAGGCCCGTACACCGATCCGCTGGCCGACACCGACGTCCGCAGGGGGCTTTCTCCGCTGCGGGAGAACTGGATCACCGCCCGCGGCGACACCGAGGAGTACGCGGGCCGTCCCATCCGTCCCGAGGACGACGGGATCAAGCACACCTCGCCCCGTGGCGGACTCCGCAACCTCGACGCGGTCTTCCCGGGACGGCCCCGCCAGCCGCGCCGCAGCCGTGACGGCAAGGCGGTCACCCAACTCGCGTACGCGCGCCGGGGCGAGGTCACGCCCGAGATGGAGTACGTGGCCATCAGGGAGAACGTTTCGCCCGAGGTGGTGCGCGAGGAGATCGCGGCGGGTCGCGCGGTGCTGCCGGCCAATGTGAACCACCCGGAGATCGAGCCGATGATCATCGGCAAGCGGTTCCTGGTGAAGGTCAACGCGAACATCGGTAACTCCGCGGTGACCTCCTCCATCGAGGAGGAGGTCGAGAAGATGACCTGGGCGACCCGCTGGGGCGCCGACACGGTTATGGACCTGTCCACCGGCCGCAACATCCACACCACCCGCGAGTGGGTACTGCGCAACTCCCCCGTCCCGATCGGCACGGTCCCGCTCTACCAGGCCCTCGAGAAGGTCGACGGCAAGGCCGAGGAGCTCACCTGGGAGATCTACAAGGACACGGTCATCGAACAGGCCGAGCAGGGCGTGGACTACATGACAGTCCACGCGGGTGTCCGTCTGCCGTACGTCCCGCTCACCGCCAACCGCAAGACGGGCATCGTCTCGCGCGGCGGCTCGATCATGGCGGCCTGGTGCCTGGCGCACCACAAGGAGTCGTTCCTGTACGAGCACTTCGAGGAACTCTGCGAGATCCTCGCCGCCTACGACGTCACCTACTCGCTGGGCGACGGTCTGCGGCCGGGGTCGATCGCGGACGCCAACGACGAGGCGCAGTTCGCGGAGTTGCGCACGCTCGGGGAACTCAACACGATCGCCAAGCGTTTCCACGTACAGACCATGATCGAAGGCCCGGGCCACGTCCCGATGCACAAGATCAAGGAGAACATCGACCTTCAGCAGGAGATCTGCGATGAAGCTCCGTTCTATACGCTCGGCCCGCTGACGACGGACGTCGCGCCCGCGTACGACCACATCACCTCCGGCATAGGTGCCGCGATGATCGCCTGGTGGGGCACGGCCATGCTCTGCTATGTCACGCCCAAGGAGCACTTGGGCCTTCCCAACCGTGACGACGTCAAGACCGGCGTCATCACCTACAAGATCGCCGCTCACGCGGCCGACCTCGCCAAGGGGCACCCCGGTGCGCAGGAGTGGGACGACGCGCTGTCCGACGCCCGCTTCGAGTTCCGGTGGGAGGACCAGTTCAACCTGGCCCTCGACCCGGACACGGCACGGGAGTTCCACGACGAGACACTGCCGGCCGAGCCCGCCAAGACGGCTCACTTCTGCTCGATGTGCGGGCCGAAGTTCTGCTCGATGAAGATCTCCCAGGACATCCGCCGCGAACACGGCGGTACCCGAACGGAGGTCGAGGAGGGCATGGCCCAGAAGTCGAAGGAGTTCGCGGCCGCGGGCAACCGCGTGTACCTGCCGATGGCCGACTGACCCGCGTCCACCGACCCGGCGTGACCCCGGTGTGGCTTGCGCCCCCCTGGGCGGGGGCGCAAGCCGGGGTTACTCCGGCTGGTGCTCCGGGCCCCCGAAGTCCGGGCTGGTGTAGTCCGGGCTGGAGAAACTCGGGCGCGGGCCGCGGTCTCCGTCGTCGGCGGGGCTGGTGAAGCCGGGGCGGCCGTATCCGAGGTGCGGGATGCGGCCGGTCGGGGCCGGCGGGGCCGTGGGGTGCAGTGCGGCCGTGGTGTCGGGAGCGGCGGCGAGGGCGTCTCGCAGGAACGGCAGGATGCCGCGCTCCAGGAGGGCGTCGTGCCAGGCTTCCCTGGCCCGCGTCACCTCCTCTTCCAGTTCGCCGTACGGACCGGCCGTCGGCGAGGGGCGGTTGCGCAGCGCGGTGAGCAGCAGCCCGACGGTGGCGACGAGGATCGCGGCCGCGGTCATGGCGCCGAACACCCATCCGGCGGTCAGCAGGGTCTGGGCGAACGCCGGCTCGGGGTCGAGCATCTTCAGGATGTAGCCCACCAGCAGGAAGATCGCCGCAGCGGTTCCGGCGAGGACGGGGGCCAGGACCGCGACGATGGCGACGGCGCCCGCGCCGGCGGTCTCGGCGACCTCACCCATGGTGGCGGCGAGCCCCGGCGTGCTCGCGTCCGGCTCCGAGGAGCCGGAGTCGCGGGCCGACGACGGGGTGGACGGCGCCGGATGGCGCAGTTCCTCGCGGACCTTCACATAGTGCTGGTACTCGGTCGCCGCGGCCGCCGTGATGAACGCGGTGGCGTTGAGCGCCATGGTGCGCAGCTGTTCGGGATTGAGCCGCTGTCCCACAGCGGCCAGTTCCGGGCGGTGTGGGGCGGAGCGCAGCGCCTCATCGAGGATCCGCTCGTACTCTTGGCGGTCCTCGCTGTGCAGGTGCTGCGGAACGCTGTTCATGTGCATCCCCCGATGCTCCGTAGGGCTTGGGGCTCGCATGCCAACGAGCCGTCGGGCAGAAACGGAGGGGAGCCTGCTACGGATAAGGCGATGGTAGAGCGGTGACGGCACACGTTGACAGGGGGTTTGCCGAAATTGGCCCCTGGCCTGCGCCGTCGCCCGTCGTGCCAACGTCGGGGGACGCCTGCCCGGTGAATGTTCAGTTATCCAGGGGAAGTTGCTGGACCAGCAGCTTTCCGGCCATGGTCACCCCGCCGTCCATCGCGATGGCCAGCCCGTCGGCGTAGACGTGCGGTCCCTCGACCACCGGACCGGCCGGGTCCTCGCCCTCCTCGGCGCCGACCTCGCCGAGCAGGTACGGGATGGGGCTGTGGCCGTGAACGATGCGGGTGCCGCCGTACATGTCGAGCAGGGAGCGTACGGCGTCGGCACCGCCCTCGTCGCGGAAGGAGAACCGCTTGGTGAACTTGCGGAACAGGTCCCACACCTCGTCCGCGTCGTTGCGGGTGAGCGTCTCGCGGATGGTGTCGTTGACCGCCTCGATCGAGTCGCCGTAGTCGAGGTAGGCGGTCGTGTCGGAGTGCACGAGCAGATGGCCGTCGACCTCCTCGACGGCGTCGAGACGGGCCATCCACTGCAGGTGGTGGTCCTGGAGACGGTCCATGTCGGACTTCTGGCCGCCGTTGAGCAGCCAGGCCGCTTGGAAGGTGGCGGTGCCCGCGCCGGAGTTGACGGGGGTGTCGCCGAACCGCTTGGCGCCGAGCAGCAGCAGCTCGTGGTTGCCCATGAGGGCCTTGCAGTAGCCGCCTGCCGCGGCGGCCTCGGCGGACAGCCGCATCACCAGGTCGATGACGCCGATGCCGTCGGGGCCGCGGTCGGTGAAGTCGCCGAGGAACCACAGCCGGGCGGTGCCCGCGCTCCACTGCCCTGCGGCGTCGACCAGGCCCTTCTCCTGGAGGGCGGCCATGAGTTCGTCGAGGTAGCCGTGCACGTCACCGACGACGTAGAGCGGGCCCTGGCCGGTGGCGGCGGCCTGCGGGGCCGCGGCCGCCGCCGGGTCAACCGTCACCTGGAGCGTGTCACCCCGGTTGATGACCGGCAGATCGCGCTGTGTCGGGGTGTAACCCTCCGGGTGCTCCAACGGCTCCTCGACCGGGCGCACGGCGTCCCCCGGTTGCGCGCTGTGGTCGTACGGACCGGTCTCGTGGACGTAAGCGGGCACCCGGAAGTCGCGCAACGTCGCCGTGCGCTCCACCTCGGGTCCCTGACCGGCCCCCTGAGTCATCAGACCCCTCCACCATCGCGCCGCATCTGCACCGCATCGGACTGCCTGGTCGCAGCGGCCCGCGGTGTCGTGGGCCCATCATAGGAATGCGGATCGCGCCGTGTGATGACCCAGGGGTGGTGAATCGGAGCGGGGCTCCCGTTCATCGCGGCTTTCGCCCCGATTGGGGTGGGCTTCGTCCACCCCCGGGCACAGCATGCCCACGTTGTGGCCCACACCCTCGCGCTACTCCTCCTCGGGTGCCCGGGGTGGGCTGACCGTCGTCCGCGGCGGACGACGCTGGGAAGAGGTACGCACGATCAGCTCGGTCGGTATCACCTGCTCGACGGGTTGGTCCGACTCGGCCCCCTCGATGGCGTCGATGAGGAGCTGGACCACCGCCGTGCCGATGCGGCGCGGCTTGAGGGAGAGCGTGGTGATGGGCGGCTCGGTGTTGGCGTACACGGTGGACTCGCTGCAGCAGATCAGCAGCAGGTCGTCCGGGACGCGCAGCCCGTAGCGGCGGGCGGCGGCGAGCAGGTCGGTGCCGTTGGGGTCGAACAGTCCGTAGACGGCGTCGGGGCGGTCGGGCCGGGCGAGCAGTCGGTCGGCGGCGACGGCGCCCGCGCACGGATCGTGCGCCGGGTAGGCCTCGTACACCGGATCCTGGCCCACGCGCTCGCACCAGCGCAGGTAGGCGGTCGTCGACAGGTGGGTGTACGTGTCCGTACTCGTCCCCGTGAGCAGACCGATGCGGCGGGCGCCGGCGGCGGCCAGGTGGTCGAGGATGCCCAGGACGGCGGCCTCGTGGTCGTTGTCGACCCACGCTGTGACCGGGAGCGCGCCGGCCGGGCGGCCGTCGGAGACGACCGGTAAGCCCTGGCGGACCAGTTCGCTGACGACCGGATCCTGGTCGGAGGGGTCGATGACGACCGTGCCGTCCAGGGCGACGTTCGACCACACGTCGTGGCGGGAGGTCGCCGGCAGGATGACCAGCGCGTAGCCCCGGGCGAGCGCGGCCGAGGTCGCGGCGCGGGCCATCTCGGCGAAGTACGCGAACTCGGTGAAGGTGAAAGGTTCATCCCCGTACGTCGTCACCGTCAGGCCGATGAGGCCCGACTTGCCGGTTCGGAGGGTTCTGGCCGCGGCCGACGGGCGATAGCCCAGCCGGTCGGCGACCTCGCGGACATGGCGTCGGGTGGCGTCCGGGAGCCGGCCCTTGCCGTTGAGGGCGTCGGAGACGGTCGTGATGGAGACTCCGGCGGCGGCGGCCACGTCCCTGATGCCCGCCCGGCCCGGCCGGCTGCCTCGGCGTGAGGTTTCCGCGCGGCTCACCTGGTGCTTCCCTGCTGCTGTCATGGCGAGCCGATAGTAGGGCTCATGCGGTGGGGTAGGGCGGACGCATATGCACGCGTTGACAGGCACGTTTCTGCATGGCTGTTAACCATCAACTGCCTTGGAAATGAAGGCAGTTGAACGTTTCAAGCGCAATACGTGACGTGGTGGCACGCATGAGCCTGCCAACTCTCCGATGTTTCGAAGAGGTCTCAACTCACCTTGACGAGGGATGCGCGCCACGGAGTGAGCCACCGGCGCGTAGATATATGTATGACGCGCCCCCTGATTGGTACGCCTTCGTACGGTGATGCCCCGGATGCCGAGGGAGCGATGGCGATTGTCGTTCACCAGTACGCAGCGGTGCCCAATCCTCATAGGGTGAGCAGTATTGGAAGCCGGTGGTCATGAGGAGGACTGCGGTGAGCGAGACGAGCCCCAAGTTGCGCGCCGAGCTGGACGGGATCCCCACCTACAAGCCGGGCAAGCCCGCCGCGGCCGGCGGCCAGGTCGCGTACAAGCTGTCCTCCAACGAGAACCCCTATCCGCCGTTGCCCGGCGTGATGGAGACCGTGACGGCGGCGGCCTCCAACTTCAACCGCTACCCCGACATGGCGTGCACGGGCCTGATGAACGAGCTGTCCGAACGCTTCGCCGTCCCGCTCTCCCACCTGTCCACCGGCACCGGCTCGGTCGGTGTGGCCCAGCAACTGATCCAGGCCACCTCCGGCCCCGGTGACGAGGTGATCTACGCCTGGCGGTCCTTCGAGGCGTACCCGATCATCACGCAGATCAGCGGCGCGACGTCGGTACGCGTGCCGCTGACACCGGGTGACGTGCACGACCTGGATGCGATGGCCGCCGCGATCACCGACCGGACCCGGCTGATCTTCGTCTGCAACCCCAACAACCCCACGGGCACGGTCGTGAAGCGGGCCGAGCTGGAGCGGTTCCTGGATCGGGTGCCCGGAGATGTTCTGGTCGTCCTCGACGAGGCGTACCGGGAGTTCATCCGCGACCCTGAGGTGCCCGACGGCGTCGAGCTGTACCGGGAGCGGCCCAACGTCTGCGTCCTGCGGACGTTCTCCAAGGCGTACGGCCTGGCCGGGCTGCGGGTGGGCTTCGCGATCGCCCATGAGCCGGTCGCGGCGGCGCTGCGCAAGACGGCGGTGCCGTTCGGTGTGAGTCAACTCGCACAGGACGCGGCGATCGCCTCGCTGCGCGCGGAGGACGAGCTGCTCGGGCGGGTCGGCTCCCTGGTGTGCGAGCGCACACGCGTGGTCGAGACGCTGCGCGCCCAGGGCTGGGCGGTCCCCGAGACCCAGGCCAACTTCGTGTGGCTGCGGCTGGGGGAGCGCACCGCCGATTTTGCGGCGGCGTGCGAGCAGGCGGGTGTCGTGATCAGGCCGTTCCCTGGTGAGGGTGTGCGGGTGACGGTCGGGGAGACCGAGGGGAACGACATCTTCCTGAAGGCGGCGGAAGGGTTCCGTAAGGATCTGTAGCGCCTTTGAAGGCTGCCTCACTTACCGAGCTGTCGGGCTCTGCTCAGCGAACCGGTCCCGGGTCCCCTGTTTCACGTGAAACAGGGGACCCCCCTTGTGGGTGCCGAAGACCGATGCTGCATAATGGCTTGTGAATGTGAACGCATTCACAAGCGTGTGAAGTAAGGAGCGGCGACGTGGACCTGGCTTTGGCGCCGGAGACCCTGGCGCGCTGGCAGTTCGGCATCACGACCGTCTACCACTTCCTGTTCGTCCCCCTGACGATCTCCCTGGCAGCGCTGACCGCGGGACTCCAGACCGCCTGGGTGCGGACACAGAAGGAGAAGTACCTCAGGGCGACGAAGTTCTGGGGCAAGCTCTTCCTGATCAACATCGCGATGGGTGTCGTCACCGGCATCGTGCAGGAGTTCCAGTTCGGTATGAACTGGTCGGACTACTCCCGCTTCGTAGGTGACATCTTCGGTGCCCCGCTCGCCTTCGAGGCTCTCATCGCCTTCTTCTTCGAGTCCACCTTCATCGGGCTGTGGATCTTCGGCTGGGACAAGCTCCCCCAGAGGATCCACCTGGCCTGCATATGGATGGTCTCCCTCGGCACGATCCTGTCGGCCTACTTCATCCTCGCGGCCAACTCGTGGATGCAGCACCCGGTCGGCTACCGGATCAACAAGGAGAAGGGCAGGGCCGAGCTCACCGACTTCTGGGCCGTCCTCACCCAGAACACCGCGCTCAGCCAGGCGTTCCACACCCTCTCCGCGGCCTTCCTGACGGGTGGCGCCTTCATGGTCGGCATCGCGGCCTTCCACCTCTCCCGCAAGAAGCACGTGCGGGAGATGAAGACCTCGCTGCGGCTCGGGCTGGTCACCGTGGTCATCGGCGGCATGCTCACCGCGATCAGCGGAGACGCCCTCGGCAAGGTCATGTTCGAGCAGCAGCCGATGAAGATGGCCGCGGCCGAGGCCCTGTGGGACGGCGAGGCGCCGGCGCCCTTCTCGGTCTTCGCCGTCGGCGACGTCGACAAGGGGCACAACAAGGTCGCCATCGAGATACCGGGCCTGCTGTCCTTCCTGGCCAAGGACGACTTCAGCTCGTACGTCCCCGGCATCAACGACGTCAACAAGGCAGAGCAGGAGAAGTTCGGGCCCGGCGACTACCGGCCCAACATCCCGGTCGCCTACTGGGGCTTCCGCTGGATGATCGGCTTCGGCATGACGTCCTTCGCGATCGGCCTGGCCGGGCTGTGGCTGACCCGCAAGAAGTTCCTGCTGCCGCAGCACCTGAGGGTGGGCGACGACGAGGTGCCGCACCTGGCGCTGCTGCCCGGGAAGGCCCTCAGCCCGACGCTCACCAAGTGGTACTGGCGCATCGCGATCCTCACCCTGGGCTTCCCGCTGATCGCCAACTCCTGGGGTTGGATCTTCACCGAGATGGGCCGCCAGCCGTGGGTCGTCTACGGCGTGTTCCAGACCCGTGACGCGGTCTCCCCCGGTGTCTCCCAGGGTGAGGTCCTCACCTCGATGATCGTCTTCACCGCGCTGTACGCCATCCTCGCCGTCGTCGAGGTCAAGCTGCTGGTGAAGTACGTCAAGGGCGGGCCGCCCGAGCTCACCGAGGCCGACCTCAACCCGCCCACGAAGATCGGCGGCGACTCCCGTGACGCCGACAAGCCGATGGCCTTCTCCTACTAGGCCGAGGGAGCTGCACAGTCATGGAACTGCACGACGTCTGGTTCGTCCTCATCGCCGTCCTGTGGATCGGCTACTTCTTCCTGGAGGGGTTCGACTTCGGGGTCGGCGTCCTCACCAAGCTGCTGGCCCGTGACCGGCCCGAGAAGCGGGTGCTGATCAACACCATCGGCCCCGTGTGGGACGGCAACGAGGTGTGGCTGCTGACGGCCGGCGGGGCGACCTTCGCCGCGTTCCCCGAGTGGTACGCCACGCTCTTCTCCGGCTTCTACCTGCCCCTGCTGCTGATCCTGGTCTGCCTGATCGTGCGGGGTGTCGCCTTCGAGTACCGGGTGAAGCGGCCCGAGGAGAACTGGCAGCGCAACTGGGAGACCGCGATCTTCTGGACCTCGCTGATCCCCGCATTCATGTGGGGCGTTGCCTTCGGCAACATCGTGCGGGGCGTGAAGATCGACCAGAACTTCGAGTACGTCGGCAACGTCGGGGACCTCCTCAACCCGTACGCGCTCCTCGGCGGACTGGTGACGCTCACGCTGTTCACCTTCCACGGAGCGGTGTTCACCGCGCTCAAGACCGTCGGTGACATCCGGGAGCGTGCTCGGAAGCTGGCCCTCAAGGTCGGCTTGGTCACCGCCGCGCTCGCGCTGGTCTTCCTGCTGTGGACGCAGGTCGAGAGCGGTGACGGCAAGAGCCTGGTCGCGCTGGTCGTGGCGGTTGCGGCCCTGGTCGCGGCGCTCGTGGCGAACCAGGCGGGGCGTGAGGGCTGGTCGTTCGCCCTGTCCGGCGTCACCATCGTGGCCGCCGTGGCGATGCTGTTCCTGACCCTCTTCCCGAACGTCATGCCGTCCTCGCTCAACGCGGACTGGAACCTCACGGTCACCAACGCCTCGTCGAGCCCGTACACCCTGAAGATCATGACCTGGTGTGCGGCGATCGCCACACCGATCGTGATGCTGTACCAGGGCTGGACCTACTGGGTGTTCCGCAAGCGGATCGGCACCCAGCACCTCGCCGAAGCCACTCACTGAGGTGTGTTTCACGTGAAACCAATCGATCCACGTCTCCTCCGGTACGCCCGGGCCACCCGTCGCTTCCTGGTGGCGGTCGTCGGCCTGGGCGCCCTGGGCGCGGGGCTGGTCGTCGCACAGGCGATGCTCATCGCCGAGACGGTGGTCGGCGCGTTCCAGCACGGTATGTCGGTCGCCGAACTCCGCACTCCCCTGCTGCTGTTGGTGGCCGTGGCGGTCGGTCGTGCGCTGGTCTCCTGGCTCACCGAACTCGCCGCCCATCGCGCCAGCGCAGCGGTGAAATCGGAGCTGCGAGGGCGGCTGCTGGAGCGGGCCGCCGCACTCGGCCCGGGGTGGCTGAGCGGCCAGCGGACCGGATCCCTGGTGGCTCTCGCCACTCGGGGAGTCGACGCCCTCGACGACTACTTCTCGCGGTATCTGCCCCAGTTGGGGCTCGCAGTGGTCGTGCCGGTGGCGGTGCTGGCGCGGATCGTGACCGAGGACTGGGTCTCCGCCGCGATCATTGTCGGCACGCTGCCGCTGATCCCGGTCTTCATGATGCTGATCGGCTGGGCCACTCAGTCCCGGATGGACCGTCAGTGGCGGCTGCTCTCCCGGCTCTCCGGGCACTTCCTGGACGTGGTCGCGGGACTGCCGACCCTGAAGGTCTTCGGGCGGGCCAAGGCGCAGGCCGACTCGATCCGGCGCATCACCGGCGAGTACCGGCAGGCGACCCTGCGGACGCTGCGGATCGCCTTCCTCTCCTCCTTCGCACTGGAGCTGCTCTCCACGCTCTCGGTGGCCCTGGTCGCCGTGACGATCGGTATGCGGCTCGTCCACGGAGAGATGGACCTGTACATCGGGCTGGTCATCCTCGTGCTCGCCCCCGAGGCGTATCTGCCGCTGCGCCAGGTCGGCGCGCAGTACCACGCGGCGGCGGAGGGGCTCGCGGCGGCCGAGGAGATCTTCGCCGTGCTGGAGACTCCCCTGCCGGACTCGGGCACGAGCGCTGTACCGGAGGGCGGGCTGGCCTTCGAGGGCGTGACGGTCCGGTATCCGGGGCGGTCCGTGGACGCCGTGTCGGACGTGTCCTTCGACGTCGGCCCCGGGGAGACGGTGGCGCTCGTCGGGCCGAGCGGGGTGGGCAAGTCCACGCTGCTGAACGTGCTGCTGGGCTTCGTGCGGCCGACTGAGGGGCGGGTGCGGGCTGGGGGAGTCGATCTCGCCGAGGCCGACCTGGAGCAGTGGCGGTCGCGGATCGCGTGGGTACCGCAGCGGCCGCACCTGTACGCCGGGACGATCGCCGAGAACGTACGGCTGACACGTCCCGACGCGGACGATGCCGCCGTCCGCAGGGCGCTGGCGGACGCCGGTGCGCTGGAGTTCGTGGAGGCCCTGCCCGGCGGCGCGGAAACCGTGCTCGGGGAGGACGGGGCCGGGCTGTCCGCCGGGCAGCGGCAGCGGCTCGCGCTGGCGCGCGCGTTCCTCGCGGACCGGCCTGTGCTGCTGCTGGACGAGCCGACGGCCGCGCTGGACGGGGAGACCGAGGCCGAGGTCGTGGCCGCGGTGCGGCGGCTGGCGGCGGGGCGGACGGTGCTGCTGGTGGTGCACCGGCCGGCGCTGCTGGGCGTGGCGGACCGGGTGGTGCGGCTTGCGGAGGCCGAGACGGGCGCCCGTGTCGATGCCGGGGGTGGGGACGCCAGGCACGCTGATGTCGAGGGCGGGAATTCCGAGGTGCCTACGGTCGAGGCCGGTCCCGTGGGGCGCGAGTCGGTGGCCGTCGCGTCCGCCGTCGCGGCGGCCGACACGGCCGACACGGGGATTCCGGCGACCACAGGCGGCGTCTCTACGGCCGCTGAGGACAGCCACACCCGGGAGCGCGCCACCGCGGGAAGCATCCTCGCCCGGGTTCGTGCCATGTCCGGGGCCCGGCGTGGGCGGCTCGCTCTCGCGCTGCTGCTGGCGAGCCTGGCGCTGGGCAGTGCCGTCGGGCTCATGGCCACGTCCGGGTGGCTCATCTCGCGGGCCTCGCAGCAGCCGCCCGTGCTCTATCTGATGGTGGCCGTGACGGCGACGCGGGCGTTCGGCATCGGCAGGGCCGTCTTCCGGTACGCGGAGCGGCTGGTGTCGCACGACGCCGTTCTGCGGATGCTGGCCGATACCCGGGTCGCCGTGTACCGGCGGCTGGAGCGGCTGGCGCCCGCGGGACTGAGCAGAGCCCGGCGCGGCGACCTGCTCTCGCGGCTCGTCGCCGATGTGGACGCGCTGCAGGACTACTGGCTGCGCTGGCTGCTGCCCGCCGGGGCCGCTGTTGTGGTCTCCGCCGGGTCCGTGGCCTTCACGGCGTGGCTGCTGCCCGAGGCGGGCGCCGTACTCGCGGCGGGGCTCCTGGCGGCCGGTGTCGGCGTCCCGCTGGTCACCGGCGCTGTTGCGCGGCGCGCCGAACACCGGCTCGCCCCCGCCCGCGGGGTGCTCGCGACCCGCGCCGCCGATCTGCTCACCGGCACCGCGGAGCTGACCGTCGCCGGTGCCCTGCCCGGTCGTACGGAGCAGGTGCGTCAGGCGGATGCCGCGCTCACCCGGATCGCCTCGCGGGGCGCCACGGCCACCGCGCTCGGCGACGGACTGACCGCGCTCGTCTCCGGCCTGACTGTCGCGGCCGCGGCGCTCGTGGGCGCGCAGGCGGTGGCCGGCGGGCGGCTGGGCGGAGTGGCGATGGCTGTCGTCGTCCTTACGCCGCTGGCAGCGTTCGAGGCCGTCCTCGGGCTGCCGCTCGCCGTGCAGCACCGGCAGCGGGTGCGCAGGAGCGCGGAGCGCGTCTACGAGGTCCTTGACTCCCCCGAGCCCGTGCGTGAACCTGAGCGGCCCCGGCAGGCGCCCACCTCGCCGTTCCCGCTCGTCGTCAAGGACCTGGCCGCCCGGCACTCCGGGCAGGGCCGGGACGCCCTCGCCGGGCTCGACCTGACCCTCGAGGCCGGGCGGCGGACCGCTGTGGTCGGGCCGTCCGGGTCCGGCAAGACGACGCTCGCACAGGTGCTGCTGCGGTTCCTGGACGCGGAGGCCGGTGCGTACACGCTGGGCGGCGTCGACGCGTACGCGCTGGACGGGGACGACGTACGGCGGCTCGTGGGGCTGTGTGCGCAGGACGCGCACCTCTTCGACAGTTCGGTGCGTGAGAACCTGCTTCTGGCGAAGAAGGACGCCACCGAGGACGATCTGCGCGGCGCGCTCGCGCGGGCCCGGCTGCTGGAGTGGGCCGACAGCCTGCCCGACGGGCTCGACACGCTGATCGGCGAGCACGGGGCGCGGTTGTCGGGCGGGCAGCGCCAACGCCTGGCGCTGGCCAGGGCGTTGCTCGCCGACTTCCCCGTCCTCGTGCTGGACGAGCCCGCCGAGCACCTGGACCTGCCGACCGCCGACGCACTCACCACCGATCTGCTGGCCGCGACCGAGGGCCGTACGACCCTGCTCATCACCCATCGGCTGGCCGGTCTGGAGGCCGTGGACGAGGTGATCGTGCTGGACGGGGGACGGGTCGTGCAGCGCGGCTCCCACGCCGAACTGGCCGCCGAGGACGGGCCGCTGCGGCGGATGCTCGAACGGGAGGCGGAGTCGGAGCTGTTGGTGGGGGCGCGGTAGCGACGGTGAGCTGTGCGTCTGAGTGAGCCGTGGTACTGAGCCATCCGGGCGGGTGATTCCCCCAGGCGTACGACTTGAACGGGCGGGAGTCGGCGGAGCTGGGTCACGATCGCTGACATGCATTCATTTCGCCGCCATCCGCGGCTGGTTGCGGTACTGGTGTGTGCGGTGGCGGTGCTCGCGGCGCGGCCCACGACCTCCGACGACGACTTGGGGGACGGCCCCGACGCCGGCTTCAGCGTTCAGGTGGCGCGGCTGTACGCGGACGCGGCCGTGGCGACGCAGGCGTACGAGGAGGGGCGGCGCGCGGCGGACGTGCAGGCGGCGGAGGTCAGGCGGCTGGAGCAACTCCTCGACCGGGAGCGTCGGGAAATCGCCGTGCACCACGAGGAACTGGGACGCATCGCACGCGCTCAGTACCGTGACAGCGGTGGGCTCCCCCTCGCCGCGCAGATCGTCCTCGCGGGGAGCCCGGACGAGCTGATGCGCGGTCAGCAGGTGTTCTCGCGGCAGAACGTGGCCGTCGCCAACGCGATCGGCAAGAGCCGTCGCGCCGAGGCCCGGCTCACCGCCGACGAGGCGAGGGCCGCGACGGCGTTGCAGGCGCTGGAGCGGCGCAGGACCGAACTCGACGGCATCAAGAAGGGCATCGAGGAGAGGCTCGAAGAGGCGCGGTGGCAGTTGCAGGGGCAGGCGGACGCCTCGGTCGCCGCCGGATCGTGTCGCGGTGCCGTCCGTCTCGACCAGCCGCAGACGCAGTTCACGAGCGCGTGGGTGGCGCCGGTCGAGGGGTATGAACTCTCGGCCGGCTTCGGCAGCGGCGGTGCGCGCTGGGCGCATCGGCACACCGGGCAGGACTTCGCGGTCCCCATCGGGACTCCGGTGCGGGCGGTCGGGGCGGGGCGTGTGGTGAGGGTGTCGTGCGGGGGCGCGTTCGGCATCGAGATCGTGCTCGAACACGACGGCGGCTACTACACGCAGTACGCGCATCTCGCGGCCGTCACCGTTGACCAGGGCGACCGCGTGGCCACCGGGCAGTGGATCGGGCAGTCAGGCACGACCGGCAACTCGACCGGCCCGCACCTGCACTTCGAGGTGCGGGTCACACCGCAACTGGGGTCCTCGCTGGATCCGGTGCCGTGGCTGGCGGAACGCGGAGTGTCCCTGGGCTAGGGCGGGTTGCGAACGTCCCGCCTGCCCTTCGTGCGGACGACGGGACGTTCGCAACCCGCCTTGGAATCCCGCGTCATCGGCACCACCTCCGGTCTTTGCTACAGCCGCTCCGCCAGCATCCGCTCGATCACGACCGCCACGCCGTCCTCGTTGTTGGCGACCGTCCGCCCCGAGGCGGCGGCGATCACGTCGGGGTGGGCGTTGCCCATGGCGTACCCCTGCCCTGCCCAGGTGAGCATCTCGACGTCGTTGGGCATGTCACCGAAGGCGACGACCTCCTCGTGGGAGATGCCGCGCTCGGCACAGCACAGGGCCAGCGTGCTGGCCTTGGAGACGCCGGGACCGCTGATCTCCAACAGGGCGCTGGGGCTGGACCGGGTGACGGTCGCGCGCTCGCCGATGGCGAGGCGGGCCAGGGTGAGGAACGCGTCGGGGTCGAGGGTGGGGTGGTAGGCGAGGATCTTGAGCACGGGCTCGGCCGAGCCGGGACCGTCGGGGGCCAGCAGATCCTCGGCGGGCGCCAGCTCGTCGGGTATCTCCATGTGCAGCTTGGGATAGTCCGGCTCCTGGTAGAAGCCGTACGTCTGCTCCACCGCGTACACCGTGCCCGGCGCGGCCTCCCGCAATAGCCGTACGGCGTCCAGCGCGTTCTCCCTCGCGAGCTCCCGCACCTTCACGAACCGGTGGGTGCCGGGGCCGCCGTGCAGGTCGACCACGGCGGCGCCGTTGCCGCAGATCGCCAGACCGTGACCGTGGACGTGGTCGCTGACGACATCCATCCAGCGGGCCGGGCGGCCGGTGACGAAGAACACCGCGATGCCCGCCTCCTCGGCGGCGGCGAGCGCGGCGACGGTGCGGGGGGAGACCGACTTGTCGTCGCGCAGCAGGGTGCCGTCGAGATCGGTGGCGATCAGCCGCGGCGGAACGGGGGCGGCGGTCGGGGTCTCGGGCTGTCGAGTCGCTGAGGTCACCCGGCCATTCTCGCTCAGATCATCCGCACGGCCGTGCGAGAGCCCTCACGGATGAGACCCGGAGGACTGGTTGTCGAGGTCAGCGCAGCTGCGCCGGGGCCTCCATGGCGATCCGCTCGAAGACCTTCTGGTCCGCGGCGAAGTCCGAGTCGGGGATGGGCCAGTGGATCACGAGCTCCGTGAATCCCAGCTCCTGGTGGCGGCCGGCGAAGTCGACGAAGGCGTCCAGGGACTCGAGGGGGCGGGCCCGGTCCGGGGTGAAACCGGTGAGGAGGACCTTGTCGAGGCCGTTCACGTCCCGTCCGATCGCGGCGCAGGCGTCGGCCAGCTTCTCCGCCTGCCCGCGAATGGCCTGAACCGACTGTTCCGGGGTGCCGTTCGCGTACAGCTTGGGGTCGCCGGTGGTCACCCATGCCTGCCCGTACCGTGCGGCGAGCCGCAGCCCGCGCGGCCCGGTCGCGGCGATCGCGAAGGGCAGCCGGGGCCGCTGGACGCAGCCGGGGATGTTGCGTGCCTCGTGCGCCGAGTAATAGTCGCCCTCGTACGACACCGAGTCCTCGGTCAGCAGCCGGTCGAGCAGGGGGACGAACTCTCCGAACCGGTCGGCGCGCTCACGGGGGCTCCACGGCTCCTGGCCGAGCGCGGTGGCGTCGAAGCCGGTGCCGCCCGCGCCGATGCCCAGGGTGACCCGGCCGCCCGAGATGTCGTCCAGGGAGATCAGCTCCTTGGCGAGGGTCACCGGGTGTCGGAAATTCGGCGAGGTCACCAGCGTGCCCAGACGCAGCCGCTCGGTGACGCACGCGGCGGCGGTCAGCGTCGGGACAGCCCCGAACCAGGGGCCGTCGCGGAAGGTGCGCCAGGACAGGTGGTCGTAGGTGTACGCGGTGTGGAAGCCGAGCTGCTCGGCACGCGTCCATGCCGAACGGCCGTCCTCGTTCCAACGGCGGTACGGAAGGATCACGGTGCTCAGACGCAGACTCATACTCCGAGCGTATGCGGCCGATCGTGCTTCGCGTGAACCGGTGGAGCTTTCCGTGAAACAGGTCATGTTTCACGTGAAACAAGGTCCACACGGTTGATCATGCCGGAACTGAGGTCAGTGCGGCCCGGGAAACCGCAGGTACAGCGGTGGTACGGCCTGGGTGAGCCACACCCCGTTCGCGCTGACGTGGAAGACATGGCCGTCGCGATGCATGGCCGCCGCGTCCACCGAGAGGACGACCGGGCGGCCGCGGCGGGCGCCGACGCGGGTCGCGGTCTCACGGTCGGCGGAGAGGTGGACGTCGTGCCGGTTCATGGGCCGCAGGCCCTCGGCGCGGATGCCGTCCAGGTTGCGGGCGACAGTGCCGTGATAGAGGTACGGCGGTGGGGTCGCCGGGGGCAGTCCGAGGTCGACCTCGATGCTGTGGCCCTGGCTGGCGCGGATCCGTGTGCCCTCGACCGCGAAGCGCTTCTTGTCGTTGGCGGCGACCACATGGTCCAGCTCGTCCCGGGTGAAGGGGAACCCGTGGGCCGCGGCCGCCGAGATGAGCGTGCCGATCTCGACCCATCCGGCGTCGTCGGGGGCCAGGCCGATGCGCTCGGGTTGGTGCCGCAGGTGTTTGGAGAGGTACTTCGACACCTTCACGGTACGTCTTTCGTCCATCCCCTCAGCATGACGCGAGAGACGCGGATCACGCATTTTGTTTTGCCGCCGAGGTTTGATCCACAAGTAACTGCGGTTATCCACAGGCGGATTGGCTGTTCTGTGGACAACTGACGTGCGGCCCAGGGGGTTTCGTCAATTTTGCTTGACCGTCGGGGAGTTGGTCGTAGAGCGGCTCACCAGGGCGGCTCGGCCCGCGCCAGCGTCCGCAGCACCCCCGGCACCCACCGGGCCATGAACCGCGCTCCCCGTGCCTCCGGAGTCACCGGCACCACCGCCTCGTTGCGGACGACCGCGCGCAGGATCGCGTCGGCCACCTTCTCCGGCGGATAGTTGCGCAGGCCGTAGAGACGGGCCGCGCGCTTCTGTCGGCGGCGCTCCTCCTCCGCGTCGACGCCGGTGAAACGTGCCGTCGAGGTGATGTTGGTGTTGACGATGCCGGGGCAGATCGCGGTCACGCCGATGCCCTGTCCCGCCAGCTCCGCGCGCAGGCATTCGCTCAGCATCAGTACCGCCGCCTTGGAGGTGCTGTAGGCGGGCAGGACCCTGGACGGCTGGAACGCGGCCGCCGACGCCGTGTTGACGATGTGGCCGCCCTGGCCGCGCTCGACCATCTGCCGCCCGAAGAGACGGCAGCCGTGGATGACACCCCACAGGTTGACGTCAAGCACCCGACGCCAGTCGTCGGACGTCGTGTCGAGGAAGGAGCCTGACAACCCGATACCGGCGTTGTTCACCAGCACGTCCAGCACGCCGTACTCGGCGGCGACCCGCGCGGCGAGCTTCTCCATGGCCTGCTCGTCGGAGACGTCCACCGCCTCCGCCCATGCCTCCGGGGCGCCCATCAGGCGGGACGTCTCGGCGGTGCGGGCGGCGCCCTCCGCGTCCCGATCGACCGCGATCACGCGCGCGCCCGCCTCGGCGAACGCCAGCGCCGTGGCCCGCCCGATACCGCTGGCAGCCCCGGTGACCAGCACGAGCTGCCCGCCGAAGCGCTCGGCGTACCGGCCGTCCGTGGCCACCCGCTCCGGTCTGCCGTCCTCGACCGACGTGACGAACTCCGTGATCCAGGCCGCCAGCCGGTCCGGGCGCGTGCGCGGGATCCAGTGCCCCGCGGGGAGAGTGCGCCGGGTGAGCTGCGGAACCCATTGCTCCAGTTCGTCGTACAGCCGCTCCGACAGGAACGCGTCCCCGAGGGGCGTGATGAGCTGCACGGGCGCGTGCGCGTGGGCGTCCGTGCGGGGCCTGCGCAGCCGGGACCGCACGTTGTCCCGGTACAGCCATGCGCCGTGCGCCGCGTCCGAGGGCAGGGAGGACGTCGGGTAGGCGCCCGCGGGCATGTTCTCCAGGCGCTCAAGGATCCGCGGCCAGCGCTTGCCGAGCGGACCGCGCCAGGCGGCCTCGGGGAACGCGGGCGTGTGCAGCAGGTACACGTACCAGGACTTCGCGCCCTGCCCGAGGAGCTGCGCGATCCGGCGCGGGGTGGGCCGCCTGACGCGCTGGGCGATCCAGTGGCCGAAGTGGTCGAGAGACGGACCGGACATCGACGTGAAGGACGCGATCCGGCCCTTGGTGCGCTCGACGGTCACGAACTCCCAGGCCTGCACCGAGCCCCAGTCGTGCCCCACCAGATGCACCGGCCGGTCCGGGCTGACGGCGTCCGCGACGGCCAGGAAATCGTCCGTCAGCTTCTCCAGGGTGAACCCGCCGCGCAGCGGCCGCGGTGCCGTGGAGCGGCCATGACCCCGGACGTCGTACAGGACGACGTGGAAGCGGTCGGCCAGCCGTGCCGCGACCTCGGACCACACCTCCTTGCTGTCCGGATAGCCGTGCACCAGGACGACCGTCGGCCGCGAGGGGTCCCCCAGCTCCGCCACGCACAGCTCGACGCCACCGGTCCGCACCCAGCGCTCCCGCGCACCCTCCAGCACCGTCACTTCTCCTCCGCCCAGCGCCGTCTCGCTCCGACGAGCCGTTCCCGTCCCGAACGCGCTACGTGCCCGTAATGTGACCCCGCCGAATCTGGCAGTTGTTAGAGACAGCGTCAATAGCGCGGGCCCAGGTGGAGAAGGGTGGAGAGGCGGCGTAGCTCTCAGGCAGGGGATCCCCTACGGGCCCGTACGACTCCAGGCTGACCTGAAGACGGCTCTCGGGGCTGACGACTTGAGTGGCCCGCGTCACTACCTTCTATGACGTGACTGTGATCGCGACCGAAAGCCTGAGCAAGCGGTTCCCCCGGGTGACCGCGCTTGACCGGCTCTCCGTCGACGTCGGGCCCGGGGTGACCGGACTCGTCGGAGCCAACGGAGCCGGCAAGTCAACACTGATCAAGATCCTGTTGGGTCTGTCCCCTGCCTCCGAGGGCCGCGCCGAAGTGCTCGGGCTCGACGTCGCGACGAAGGGCGCCGACATCCGTGAGCGGGTCGGCTACATGCCGGAACACGACTGTCTGCCGCCCGACGTCTCGGCCACCGAGTTCGTCGTGCACATGGCCCGCATGTCGGGCCTACCGCCCACTGCGGCGCGTGAGCGCACCGCGGACACCCTGCGCCACGTCGGCCTGTACGAGGAGCGCTACCGCCCCATCGGCGGCTACTCGACCGGCATGAAGCAGCGCGTGAAGCTCGCCCAAGCGCTGGTGCACGACCCGCACCTGGTCTTCCTCGACGAGCCGACCAACGGTCTCGACCCGGTCGGCCGCGACGAGATGCTCGGCCTGATCCGCCGCATCCACACGGACTTCGGCATCTCCGTCCTGGTCACCTCGCACCTGCTGGGCGAACTCGAGCGCACGTGTGACCACGTCGTCGTCATCGACGGCGGCAAGCTTCTGCGCTCCAGCTCCACCACCGACTTCACCCAGACCACGACCACCCTCGCGATCGAGGTCACCGACACCGACGAACACCCCGACGGCACCCGCGCGGTGCGCGACGCACTCCATGCGCGCGGGGTGGACATCCACGACGGCGCGGGCGGCCTACCGGGCGCCGGCCACATCCTGCTGCTCACCGCGCAGGGCGAGGAGACGTACGACCTGGTGCGTGACGTCGTCGCCGACCTCGGCCTCGGCCTGGTCCGCATGGAACAGCGCCGACACCACATCTCGGAAGTCTTCAAGGACGGCGACGCGCAGCGGAAGGAGGCCGTCGGCCATGGCAGTTGAGCACCCGGTCACCGCCCCCTCGGGCGACCAGACCCGCATCCACAACATCGGCTACCGCAGCTACGACGGCCCCCGCCTCGGCCGCGCCTACGCCCGCCGCTCCCTGTACTCGCAGTCCCTGCGCGGCGCCTACGGCCTCGGCCGCTCGGTCAAGTCCAAGGTGCTGCCGATGCTGCTGTTCGTGGTGATGTGCGTGCCGGCCGCCATCATGGTGGCCGTCGCCGTCGCCACGAAGGCCAAGGACCTCCCCCTCGACTACACGCGCTACGCCATCGTCATGCAGGCCGTCATCAGCCTGTACGTTGCCTCGCAGGCGCCCCAGTCCGTCTCGCGCGACCTGCGCTTCAAGACCGTGCCGCTGTACTTCTCCCGGCCGATCGAGACCGCCGACTACGTCCTGGCGAAGTTCGCGGCGCTGGCCTCGGCGCTGTTCGTCCTCACCGCCGCACCGCTGCTCGTGCTCTACGTGGGCGCGTTGCTGGCGAAGCTGGACTTCGCCGATCAGACCAAGGGATTCGCACAGGGGCTCGTCTCGGTGTCACTGCTCTCGCTGCTCTTCGCCGGCATCGGCCTGGTCATCGCCTCGGTGACCCCGCGCCGCGGCTTCGGCATCGCGGCCGTCATCGCCGTTCTGACCATCTCCTACGGCGCGGTCTCCACGCTCCAGGCCATCGCCGACGTGCAGAACAGCTCCGACGCCGTCCCCTGGATCGGTCTCTTCTCCCCCATCACGCTCATCGACGGGGTGCAGTCCGCCTTCCTGGGCGCGAGCTCGGCGTTCCCCGGCGGGATCGGCCCGTCGAACGGCGAGGGCGTCGTCTACCTCCTCGCCGTCCTGGGGCTCATCGCCGCCAGCTACGGCCTCCTGATGCGCCGCTACCGGAAGGTGGGACTGTGACCACGCTCTCCATCGACCATGTCTCCCGCTGGTTCGGCAACGTGGTCGCCGTCAACGACATCACCATGACCGTCGGCCCCGGCGTCACCGGCCTGCTCGGCCCCAACGGCGCCGGAAAGTCCACCCTCATCAACATGATGGGCGGCTTCCTGGCCCCCTCCACCGGCACCGTCACCCTCGACGGGCAGCCCGTCTGGCGCAACGAGGCGATCTACCAGCACATCGGCATCGTCCCCGAGCGCGAGGCGATGTACGACTTCCTCACCGGCCGGGAGTTCGTCGTCGCCAACGCCGAGCTGCACGGTCTGGGCGCCAAGGCGGCCCAGAAGGCGCTCGCCACCGTCGAGATGGAGTACGCGCAGGACCGGAAGATCGCCACGTACTCCAAGGGCATGCGTCAGCGCGTGAAGATGGCCTCCGCGCTGGTCCACGAGCCGTCCCTGCTCCTGCTCGACGAGCCCTTCAACGGCATGGACCCGCGCCAGCGCATGCAGCTGATGGACCTGCTGCGGCGCATGGGCGACGAGGGTCGCACCGTGCTGTTCTCGTCCCACATCCTCGAAGAGGTCGAGCAACTCGCCTGGCACATCGAGGTCGTCGTCGCGGGCAGGCACGCGGCCAGCGGTGACTTCCGCAGGATCCGGCGTCTGATGACCGACCGCCCGCACCGCTACCTGGTGCGTTCCAGTGACGACCGCGCCCTCGCGGCCGCGCTGATCGCCGACCCGTCCACGTCCGGCATCGAGGTCGACCTGGCGGAGGGCGCGCTGCGCATCCAGGCCGTCGACTTCGGTCGCTTCACCACCCTGCTGCCACGCGTGGCCAGGGACAACGGCATCAGGCTGCTCACGGTCTCGCCGTCCGACGAGTCCCTCGAGTCCGTCTTCTCGTACCTGGTCGCGGCGTAGGAGGCCAAAGATGTACGACCCCACAGTCGCCCGGCTCACCTATCGAGCCCTGCTCGGCCGCCGCAGGGCCCTCATCCTGGGCGCCCTGCCGCTGCTGCTGATCGCCATCTCCGTCGTCGTGCGCGCCCTCACCGGGGCCGACGACCAGACGGCTTCGGACCTGCTGGGCGGCTTCGCGCTCGCCACCATGGTGCCGATCATCGGTGTCATCGCGGGCACCGGTGCGATCGGACCGGAGATCGACGACGGCTCCGTGGTGTACCTGCTGTCCAAGCCGGTGAAGCGGCCGACGATCATCTTCACCAAGCTGATCGTTGCGATCGCGGTGACGATGGTCTTCTCGGCGCTGCCGACGCTGATCGCCGGGTTCATCCTCAACGGCAACGGCCAGCAGGTCGCCGTCGCCTACACGGTCGCCGCGCTGGTCTCCTCCATCGCCTACGCCGCCCTCTTCCTGCTGCTCGGCACGGTATCCCGGCACGCGGTCGTCTTCGGGCTCGTCTACGCGCTGGTCTGGGAGGCCCTGTTCGGCTCCCTGGTGCCCGGGGCGCGCACGCTGAGCGTCCAGCAGTGGTCGCTGGCGGTCGCCCACAAGGTCGCCGGTGGGGACCTGGTCACCTCGGACGTCGGTCTGACGACGGCGACGGTGCTGCTGGTCACGGTGACCGTGCTGGCGACCTGGTACGCCGGGCAGAAGCTGCGGTCGCTGACGCTGGCGGGCGAGGAGTAACCGCCCGGCGAGGACTAACAGCGCGGCGAGGAGTACAGCCCCTTTACTCACGGGGACTTCACGACGGCTCGGGAACACTGTGCAAAGGCATGCGGGACGGGAGGAACGGGATGGCCGAGGAGACGCCTCAGTACGACGGTCGCGGACAGGTCGGGGACACATGGGACGACCTCGTCCTGGACGAGGACTTCATACGGTCCGCCGAGTCGTCCGAGCCGTCCGCCCGGGCCCGCATGCTCGCCGCGCGCTGGCGGGCCGAGGAGCCCGAGCCGCAACCCTGGCGCTCGGACGAGCCACCCGCCGGATGGTTCTTCAGCAAGGCACGCCGCCGCAGGTGGCGCCGCCGGTAGAGCGGTGGGCTGCCCCGGCTCGCACACTCGTTCGTTAATCGGTGGCGGCCGACCCCGGTGCGGAGGCAGAGTGGTGGCAGGCAGTTCGCGGCGGACTCCGGAGGGTCACCTCTCCGGCCGCCCGGGGGAGCTGCCCGGGGCGGCCGCTTCGAGCACGCGAGGGCGACCTCGTGTGAGGCCGCCCCTCCGGAGGATTGGCCGAGTGGTAAGGCACCGGCTTGCTAAGCCGCGGTCGGGGGCGACCCCGCGCACGTTCGATCCGTGCATCCTCCGCCGAATAGGCCTGCCGAAGATGGGACCCGACCAAGGTGAGCCCTGCAAGGTGAGCCCCGCCGAAGCAGGGCCCCAAACAGGAGGCCCCGCCAGAGACAAGCCCCTGCCAAAAAGGTGAACCCCTGCCGAAGACGGGCCCCCGAAGGCTGAACCCCCACCAAAAAAGGGCCTGGCCAAGGAAGGGGACTCGCCGAAGACGAGGCCCCGCCAAAGAGGAGGCCGCCCGAGACGAGGCCTGGCCAAAGGCACGCCCTGGCCAAAGTCGAGACTCGGCCGGAGACGGGCCCTGCCCAAAGCAGGACCCCTACCAAAGCAGGGCCCCCGCCAAAGCAGAACCCCGCCGAACAGCTCAGCCCAGCAACCGTTCCAGGACCACCGCGATGCCGTCCGCCTCGTTCGACAGGGTTTCCTCGTCCGCCACGGCTTTCAGCTCCCCGTGGGCGTTGGCCATCGCCACGCCCCGGGCGGCCCAGGCGAACATCGGGATGTCGTTGGGCATGTCGCCGAAGGCGATCGTGCTGGACGCCTTCAGGCCCAGGCGGCGAGCCGCCAGGGACAGGCCCGTGGCCTTGGACAGGCCGAGCGGGAGGAGTTCGACGATACCCTCGCCGGCCATGGCGACCCCGACGAAACCGCCCGCGGCCCGGCGGGCCGCCTCGGCGAGCTCGTCGTCGGACAGCTTCGGGTGCTGTATGTAGATCTTGTTCAGCGGAGCGGTCCACAGGTCGGACGCGTCCGTGAACGGGGTCGCCGGGAGCCTGCCCGTGACCGCGTAACCGGGGCCGACCAGTACCTCGCCGTCGAGGCCGTCGCGGCTCGCCGCGAGGTACAGCGGGCCGACCTCCGCCTCGATCTTGGCCAGGGCAACCCCGGCCAGTTGGCGGTCCAGGGTCACCGAGGTGAGCAGCCGGTGCTCGCCGGCGTGGTAGACCTGCGCACCCTGGCCGCAGACCGCGAGGCCGTCATAGCCGAGGTCGTCGAGGATGTGCCGGGTCCACGGGACGGCGCGGCCGGTGACGACGATGTGGGCCGCGCCCGCCGCGGTGGCCGCGGCGAGCGCGTCACGAGTGCGCTGCGAGACCGACTCGTCGGCGCGCAGGAGCGTTCCGTCGAGGTCGGTCGCGATGAGCTGGTACGGGAAACCGGTAGCGGCCTGGCTCACTTGGCCACCGGCTCCAGGACCTCCCGGCCGCCGAGGTACGGACGCAGCACCTCGGGCACGTACACGGAGCCGTCGGCCTGCTGGTGGTTCTCCAGGATCGCCACGATCGTGCGCGGGACGGCGCACAGCGTGCCGTTGAGCGTCGCCAGCGGCTTGACCTGCTTGCCGTCCCGGACGCGGATCGACAGCCGGCGGGACTGGAACTCGGTGCAGTCCGAGGTCGACGTCAGCTCGCGGTACTTGCCCTGGGTCGGGATCCACGCCTCGCAGTCGAACTTGCGGGAGGCCGAGGCGCCGAGGTCGCCGGTGGCCACGTCGATGACGCGGTACGGCAGCTCCAGCGAGTTCAGCCACTCCTTCTCCCACGCCAGCAGGCGCTGGTGCTCGGCCTGCGAGTCCTCGGGAGCGACGTAGGAGAACATCTCGACCTTGTCGAACTGGTGCACGCGGAAGATGCCCCGCGTGTCCTTGCCGTGCGAGCCGGCCTCGCGGCGGAAGCAGGGCGAGAAGCCCGCGTACCGCAGGGGGAGGCGGTCGCCGTCGATGATCTCGTCCATGTGGTAGGCCGCCAGCGGGACCTCGGAGGTGCCGACCAGGTAGAGGTCGTCCTTGTCGAGGTGGTAGACGTCCTGGGCCGCCTGGCCGAGGAAGCCGGTACCGGCCATCGACTGGGGGCGCACCAGCGCCGGGGTGAGCATCGGCGTGAAGCCGGCTGCCGTGGCCTGCCCGATCGCCGCGTTCACCAGCGCCAGTTCCAGCAGGGCGCCCACGCCGGTGAGGAAGTAGAAGCGCGAGCCGGAGACCTTGGCGCCGCGCTCGACGTCGATGGCGCCGAGGATCTGGCCTAGTTCCAGGTGGTCCTTGGGCTCGAAGCCCTCGGCGCCGAAGTCGCGGATCGTGCCGTGCGTCTCCAGCGTGACGAAGTCCTCCTCGCCGCCGACGGGCACGTCGGGGTGGACGAGGTTGCCGAGCTGGAGGAGGAGCTGCTGGGTCTCGGTGTCGGCCGCGTCGCGCTCGGCGTCGGCGGCCTTGACGTCGGCCTTGAGCTGCTCGGCACGCTTCAGCAGCTCGGCCTTCTCGTCCGCGGAGGCCTTGGGGATGAGCCTGCCGAGCGACTTCTGCTCGGCACGCAGCTCGTCGAAGCGGACGCCGGACGACCTGCGCCGCTCGTCGGCAGACAGGAGGGAGTCGACGAGCGCGACGTCCTCTCCACGGGCGCGCTGGGACGCGCGCACACGGTCGGGGTCCTCACGGAGCAGGCGAAGGTCAATCACGCGGTCAAGGCTACCGGTGCGGGCTGACGCCTCACGACTCACTATTGCGGAACACGGCTTACGGTCCGCTATGGGCTAATTGCCCTGCGTGTCCACACCTGTCAATAAAAGGTGTCTCACTCCCTGGAACGGGGCAGCCCCGAGGTGGGGTGTTGACTCGATTTCCTTGTAGGGAGCGGGACTTGGGCGTCCTTCGTCCACAGGAATCCACAGCCCGGAAAAGTTATCCACAGGGTGTGCGAAAGATCTGTGGATACGGAAAGTGATCACCCCCAAGCGGACATCAGGGGCGAAGAATTCCCGACCCAAACCCGATTCACACCCACTTTCGGGTGGAAATGGGTCGCTCCAAAGGATTGATCCAAGGAAACGGGTGGACGAGGAGTGATGTGGGTGGCTGTGGACGGAGTGGTGGGCCATAGGGCGATTTGTCGACTGAGTGGTGCTTCGTTGTCGACTTGTCCCCAGGTCGAGAAGCCCACCTGTGGATAACTCCTGTGGATAACAAAAATCAGCAGGTAGGACCGCTGTGGGACCGGTCAGAACCGGCCGTCCTGGCAGCGCGCCACCCAGTCCGACGCGGCCATGAACTCGTCGTCCGACGTCCCGGTCCGCAGCGCGCGTACGCCCTCCAGACCCACGTCCGCACGCGGGTACGAACCGAGGTAGCGCACCTCCAGACAGATCCGCTTGAGCCCCATCAGGGCCTCGGCCACCCGGCGGTCGGAGATGTGGCCCTCCGCGTCGACGCAGAAGCAGTAGTTGCCGATGCCCTCGCCCGTCGGCCGGGACTGGAGCAGCATGAGGTTGATGCCGCGGGTGGCGAACTCGCCCAGGAGATCGCGCAGTCCACCCGGGTGGTCGTCGCGCTGCCACAGCACGACCGACGTCTTGTCCGCGCCGGTCGGCGCCGCGGGCCGGGCGGGTCGGCCCACCAGTACGAACCGCGTCTGCGCGTTCTCGGCGTCGTGGATCCCGGTCTCCAGGGCCTCGAGGCCGTACCGGGCGGCCGCGAACTCGCCGGCGAACGCGGCGTCGTAGCGGCCCTCCTGGACCAGGCGGGCGCCGTCCGCGTTGGAGGCGGCGGACTCCCAGTGGACGTCCGGGAGGTTCGCCTTGAGCCAGTTGCGGACCTGCGGCTGGGCGGCCGGGTGCGCGGTGACCGTCTTGACGTCCGACAGCTTCGTGCCCGGCCGGACCAGCAGCGCGAAGGTGATCGACAGCAGCACCTCGCGGTAGATCATCAGCGGCGCGCCCGCGACCAGCTCGTCGAGCGTCGTCGTGATGCCGCCCTCGACGGAGTTCTCGATCGGTACGAACGCGGCCTCGGCCTCGCCCGCGCGCACCGCGTCGAGCGCGGACTGCACGGACACGTACGGGATCAGCTCCCGGGTCGCGGCCTCCGGGAGAGTGCGCAGGGCGACTTCGGTGAAGGTGCCTTCGGGACCGAGATACGCATAGCTCGCTGGCATGTCCTCACCCTAATGGGCCCCGAGGAAACCCGGCCCGCGTTTCACAAGAGGGGAGCTCGCGATCGGCGGCACCCTCACCCCTCCAACAGCCGTTGCCCCACGTACTCTCGCTCCGCCGCCCCGCCCGGCACCGCGAACAGACCGCTCGACTCGTGTCGGATGAACTTCGACAGGGCGTCCCCGCGGTCCAGTTTGCGCTGCACCGTGACGAAGCCGCGCAGGGGATCGGCCTGCCAGCAGACGAACAGCAGGCCCGCGTCGGGCACGCCGTCCGCGTCGAAGCCGTCGTGGTACGAGAAGGGGCGCCGCAGCATCGCCGCGCCGCCGTTCTGGTCGGGCCGGGTGATCCGCGCGTGCGCGTTGATCGGGACGACCAGATCGCCCCGGGCGTCGGTTTTCTCCAGGTCCATCTCGGTCGTCTCGGTGCCCCCCGACAGCGGCGCCCCGTCGGACTTCCGGCGCCCGATGACCTGCTCCTGCGCCTTCACCGAGAGCTTTTCCCAGTCGTCGAGGAGCATGCGGATACGGCGTACGACAGCGTAGGAGCCGCCCGCCATCCAGGACGGGTCGTTCGAACCGGACGCCGGTACGAAGATCCGCTTGTCGAAGTCGGCCTCGCTCGGCTTCGGATTGCGCGTGCCGTCCATCTGACCCATCAGGTTGCGGGCCGTCATGGGGTGGGAGGTGGCGCCCGGCGACCGGTTGAAGCCGTTCATCTGCCAGCGGATGCGGGCCGCGCCGCCCGCGTCCTTCTGGATCGCGCGCAGGGCGTGGAAGGCGACCAGGGCGTCGTTCGCGCCGATCTGCACCCACAGGTCGCCGTTGCTGCGGGCCTTGTCGAGGTGGTCGGAGGAGAAGTCGGGCAGCGGGTCCAGGGAGACCGGGCGCTGCTTCTCCAGACCGGTGCGGGAGAAGAAGCTGTGGCCGAAGCCGAAGGTGACCGTCAGGGAGGACGGGCCGGCGTCCCGGGCCACGTCGGTGTCGTCGTGGCCCGCCACCTCGCCCGCCATCAGCCGCCGGGCCGTCTCCGACCAGCGACGCAGCAGCGCGGCCGCCTCTTTGCGGCCCGCGCCCGCGGCGAGGTCGAAGGCGACGAGGTGGCCCCGCGCCTGGAGGCCCTCGGTGATGCCGGGCTGATGTTTCCCGTGAAACATCGCGCGGTCGGCACCGACCGAGGAGAGCGGTGTCGTTGCCTCGGAGGGCGCGGCGGCGTAGCCCACGGCCCCGCCGGCGGCACCGAGCACGAGCCCGGTGGCACCGGCGGTGCTCAGCAGTTTCCGTCGGGAGAGACCTCCCGCGGGGGATCCCTCCACAGAGGGCTCGGGAGTACGGGCCTCCGGACTGGACTGGTCAGGCATGGTGCGGTTCAGCCGATCTGCGCGTTCTTCGAGACGGTGGTCTGGTCGATGTCGGAGGTTCGCACGGTCACGGCGACCTTCCATTCCCCGGCCATGGGGATCTGCACTTCGGTCGCAGCCCAGTGGCCGGTCGTGACGTGGTCTGGAGCGACGGACAGCGGCCCGATCTTCTTGGCTTCGAGGGTGAAGGCGACCTCCACCTCGGGGACGTCGAAGGCCCGGCCGTTGGGCCGCTGGACGTAGACGTGCATCTCGTTGCCGCCGACCCGCGCGGGGTCGAGGTCGATGCTGACGACGCCCTTGCCATCCGGGCCGCCCGTGTCGAACGGCATGTCCAGGGTGAGGGCACCCGCGGCGGACGCGTCCGCCGACGAGGAGGAGGACGAGGTGGCCTTGGCGGCCTGCTCCTCCGTACGCCCCGGCTCGGTGGACGTCAGCGCGGTGGTGACCGCGAGCAGTACGACGGCGACGCCCGCCTCGGCCAGCATGGAGCGGCGCAGGCCGAAGCGGTTGGGGTCGGCGTCCCGGAGCTTCTTCTGCCGGGCGGTGTCGACGGCGACCTGCTGCCGGGCGAGCTGCGCGGCGCGCTCGGTGTCTTCGGCGGGCGCTGTGGCGTGCTCGGGCTCGGTGTCTTCGGCGGTAGCCGTGGCGTGCTCGCGCCCGGGCTTCCCGGCGGATGCGGTGACCTGCTCCTTCTCCGCAAGCTCCGTCTCAACATCCGCAGTGGCCGCCGTCTGTGACAACCGCCCCGTCCACCGCCGCGAGATCCACGCGATGCCGACGAGCAGCACCACGAGTCCGATCTTCACGCACAGCAGCTGTCCGTAGCGCGTCCCGGTGAGCGCCGACAAGGAGCCGACCTGTCGCCACGACTGGTATGTCCCGGTCGCGACCAGCGCGAGGACGCTGCCGAAGGCGACGCCGGAGAAGCGCCGTACGGCAGTGGCTTCCAGCGGGGTGTCGGCGGGCGCCCGGTACAACGCGACGAGGAGCGCCGCCAGGCCGCCGAGCCACGCGGCGACGGCCATCAGGTGGATCACGTCGACCGGCATGGCGATGCCTGCCTGGAGCCCGACGGAGGCGTGCTCGGCCATCGCCCAGCTCGCGGCGAGCCCGGCGGCCACGACGACACCGCCGACGGCGAGCCCGAAGGTCAGGTCCCGCTTCTCCTCGTCCTCGCGTTTGTCGTACGCCCCGAAGAGCACCGCGATGAACAGCGCGGCCGCGGCGAGCAGCAGCAGCCGGGAGACCAGCGCCGCGCCCGTCTTGGTCTGGAGCACCTGTCCGAGCAGATCGAGGTCGAAGATGTCACCGACCTTGCCGGAGCCGGTGTAGGAGCCGCGCAGGAGCAGCAGCATCAGCGTGGCCGCGGTGAGCGTGAGCCAGCCGCCGACGACGAGCCGCTGCAGGGCACGTACGCCGCTGCCGCGCTGCCAGCAGGCGAGCACGAAGGCGGCACCGCCGACCAGCACGATGAAACCGGCGTAGGACAGGTAGCGCCCGAACCCGTACAGCCCGCCGACGACTCCGCCGCCCGCCTCCCGCTGGGAGATCGAGACGCTGGTCTGCGAGGGGGCGCCGACGGAGAACGTGTAGGCGCCGGAGACCGGGTGGCTGTCCTCGGACACCACCTGGTAGGTCACCGTGTACGTGCCGTCGGGCAGCCCCGAGTGCAGCTGCACGGCATACGTCGTGCCGCTCACGTTGGACGGCTTGCCGGTGTCGACGCGCTTGCCCTTGGGGTCGAGAACGCGCAGCGAGGCGTCGTTCGTCGCGACCTTCTCGGAGAAGGTCAGCGACACCTGGGTGGGCGCCTTGTCGACCACCACCCCCTGCGCGGGGTCGCTGCCGGTGAGCGCGGCGTGCGCGGAGGCCGGCCCGGCGCCGACGAGGAGCGCGCCGGTGACGGCCAGGAACAGCAGCACCAGCGTCCGGACGCGGGAGGTGATGGTCTGCGGCATGGTGGTCCCTCCCTCAGTGTCCGGTCTCGGGGTGGTACGTGGCCGACTTCACCGGCATCTCGACCGTCATCGGGCCGGAGTCGGCGAAGTGCAGTTCGACGGTCACCTTCTCGCCCTGTTTCGGCTTGTGCTTCAGCTTCTCGAACATCAGGTGGTTGCCGCCGCTCTTGAAGACGAGCCGCCCGTGTGCGGGTACGGCGAGTGAGGTGACCTCCTGCATCGACGACCCCACGGTCTCGTGGACGGTCACTCTGCCGGCGACGTCACTGGTGACGGAGGTCAACTCGTCCTTCGTACCGCCGTCGTTGGCTATCGTCAGGAAGCCCGCGGCCATCGAGTCGGAGACCGGCTGCGGCATGTAGGCGGAGCTGACGGACAGCTCGGCCTTCGAGCCGCCCGAGCCGGAGTCGGAGCCGCAGCCCGCGAGCAGCAGGGCCGCGGCCGACACCGTGAGGTACCTCACGGCTTTCACGGGTTCTCACCCTTGATGATCTTGGGCAGGTCCTTGGTGTACTCCTCGACCGTGGCCTCCTCGTTGTAGAGGAGGTAGCCGCCGTCGTTCTTCGGTGAGAAGGCGATGACCTGGGTGCCGTGCGTCGAGACCGTCTTGCCGTTCTTGTCCTTGTGCGGCGGCTCGATGGAGATGCCGAGCGTGCGGGCTCCGGCCTGGATGGTGGCGAAGTCGCCGGTCAGGCCGACCACCTGCGGGTCGATGCCCTTGAGCCACTTGCCGAGCGCGGCCGGGGTGTCCCGTTCCGGGTCGGTGGTGACGAACACGACACGCAGCTCGTCCTGCTCGGACTTGGGCAGCTGCTTCTTGGCGACGGCGATGTTGTTCATCGTCAGTGGGCAGACGTCGGGGCAGTTGGTGTAGCCGAAGTAGACCAGCGTCGGCTTGCCCGCGGTCTCCTTGCGGAGGTCGTACTTCTTGCCCTGGGTGTCGGTGAGGACCAGGTCCGGCTTCTTGAACGGCTGGTCGAGCACGGTCACGGCCCCTTGCGAGCCGTTCTCGGAGACCGCCGCGACAGGGCTCTTGCCGCTGTCGTCGCTGGTGCAGGCGGAGAGGGTGAGGGTGGCCGCGGCGAGCAGGGCCGCTGCGGCGAAGGTCTTCTTGCGCATGGAGAGATGTCCCAGATGTGTGAACTCGGGCGCGCACAGGGGTCGTGTGCGGTGTCGCGGGGGCCCCTGTGCGCCGCGGACGAGCCGGCCAACCGGCGGCCGGCGTCGGCGAACCGGTGCGTCAGGCCGAGGTGGAAGTACGGCGACGGCCGGCGACCACGCCGTACGCCGTGCCCAGCACGCCGACGACGATCCCCACGATGCCCAGGACGCGGGCGGTGGTGTCGCTGCTGTCGCCGGAGTCGGCGGACTCCGCGGCGGCCGGGGCGGCCTTGGAATCCTCGTCGGTGTCCTCGGCGGCCCCCGAGCCGTGGTGGCCGTGCTCGGAGGCGGCGGCCAGCGTGAGCACCGGGGCCGGGTTCTCCGGCTCCTCCTCGCCGTCCTTCGGCACCTCGATCCAGCGCACGACCTCCTTGTTGTCGTACGTCTGGATCGCCTTGAAGACCAGTTCGTCGGCGTCCTCGGGCAGCGCGCCGACGGAGAGCGGGAACTTCTGGAAGAAGCCGGGCTTGATGCCGCCCTTGCCGGTCGCGGTCCAGGTGACCTTGGTGACGGCCTCGGAGATCTTCTCGCCGTGCGACTCGATCGGCTTGGCCAGCTTGGACCGGGTGACCTTGACCTCCCAGCCATCGACCGGCTGTGGCATCACCGAGGCCAGCGGGTGGTCCGTCGGGAGGGTGACCTCGAGCTTGGTGGTCGAGGCGTCGTCCCGCTCGTTGGGGACCTTGAAGTCGACGACCGCGTAGCCGCCCTTCGCGGCCACGCCCTCCGGCTGCACGCTGACGTGCGCGAACGCGGGGGCGGACAGGACGAGAACGGCCGAACCCGTGAGGGCACCGACGGCGGCGATACGAGAGACCTTCATGGAAAGCAGCACTCCGCTTCGAGTGTGGTCCGGTTGAATCCGGTGAGTTCTGATCGTGAAGAGGGGTATGCGGGGCAGTCGGTCGCAGCCGACGCGCCCACGCGCGTGCCGCACGACGGCGGCCGGCCCCTCCGCGAGGAAGTTCGAGCGAAGCGGTGGTCGTGTCGTGTCAGGCAGCGAGGGCGAGAGCCCGGGCGGCGACGGGAGGGCCGCGCCTGATGACGGTGTGCTGGATCGCGTCGGTCGGCGGGGCCGACGGCGCGAGCAGGGCGGTGCGGGGAACGCGCGGTCCCGCCCCCGGCGCGGCCGGGAGCCCCGCGAGCAGGGCGCGCACCAGAGCGAGCGCCCCGCGCAGGGACCGTACGAGCGCTCCTTGCGCGACACCTTCCGCGACCCCCTGCGCGGACAGGTCGAGCAGCCGCAGCAGGGCCGTGTCGCCGCGCCGCATCAGCCATCCGACGGCGAGGGCCGCGAGGAGATGGGCGAGCAGCATCGGCAGGGACGGCAGCAGAGACTCCGGCGAGCCGGTGGTGCCCAGGGCGTCCGCGGGGTGGTGCATGGAGCTCGTAGCCATGCTGTCGTAGATCCGCGCGTCGACGAGGAGCTTGTGCGCCCGCGCCGGGGTGATCGCCGCGGCGGCGGACCCGCACACGAGCCGCGCGGCCCGCGCGACCATCTCGGCATCGGTCATGGAATACGTCGACGGCGTTGAGGACATGGGCGACATCGAGGACGCCGATGCCACGGCGGAGACAGCGGCGTGCTGCCCCAGCCCGAACAGCGTGTGCAGCACGGTCTGTCCGGCCGCGAGCAGCGCAGCGATGCCCAGCAGCGAGCGCTCCCGCCCGGCGAACGGCACCACGACCGCGAAGACCCCCAGGAACCCCGCGCCCAGCGTCCACAGCGGAACCGTGGCGCAGGAGGCGAGCGTGTGCCCGGCGGCGGCCAGCACGACACAGACCGCGGCGAACACCGCGGCCCGCAGCAGCCGGAGATCGACTCCGCAGCGCGCCGCGCGCTGGTGGGGGACAGACATGGCGGGCTCATCATCGCACCAGCCCCCGGTGCGCCGTACGCCAGGTCCAGAAGAGGGCGTACGGTCCGCAAGATTCCTTACGACCCGGAAGATCACCTTCTGCGGCCGCAGTCGCAGGTGAGCGCCTACATACACCGATTCGGCCCCTCGGTACATCCCCCATATGGGCGGCATCACTGAACATTCACGCTTACACACGCGGAGTGGTGGCAATACGTATCGGTATGTCGAGCCGCAGCCAGGAGGCTGGAGCATGAGCATCTGGTGGTCACTCCATCTGCGGCGCGAAGCTGCGAGCGTTCCGCTCGCCCGACGTCTGTTGCTCGGCACGATGGAGACCGCGGGCGTTGATCCCGACATCTCCTACGACCTCTCCGTCGCCCTCAGCGAGGCCTGCGCGAACGCCGTCGAGCACGGCGGGAACACCGGGCACGACGGTTGTTCGGAGGCGTACCGCGTCACCGCCTACCTCGACGGCGAGAAGTGTCGTATCGAAGTCGCGGACTCGGGCCCGGGCTTCGCCGGTGACGACAGGCCGCCCCGCCCCACCCACGACGAGGCCGAGAACGGCAGAGGCCTCTACCTCATCCGCGAACTCGCCGACCACGTCCACATCGGCAACAAGCCGGGACGCAACGGCACGGTCGTGAGCTTCGACAAGATCCTCAAGTGGAAGAAGGGTGCCCCGCTGGTGGCGGTGTAGCCGTCTCAGGAGTGGCCGTCTCAGGAGTTCTCGGGTGCAGCCAGCTCACAGCCCGCCCACAGCGTCCGCCAACCTCCCTGACGGCTGGTCTTCCTACGTTCATGTCCATGATGGGAAACCACAGGGACACCTCCATCGACGCCACCGACGGCTGCCCCCCGTTTCCGGCGCGGCCGTGGAGATCTGGCACTGCGACGCCTGGGGCTACTTCTCCGGCTACACCACGGCCAACCCCGGCGGCTCCGCGCCCGCCGAGAGCAAGGACGGCACCTACACCAAGCTCGCCGACGACCTGGTCTACGACGGCGGCGGCACCTCCAGCGGTCTGCTCACCCTTGAACCCGTCCACAAGAAGGATCCGTCGAAGGGCTACAAGGGCTTCCTCACCCTAGGGCCTCTCGTTTGGATCAGGCCGGGCTCGCGGGGTCCGGTGCCTGATCCGGCCTGATCCAAACGAAAGACCCCAGGCGTCGACCCCCACGCCGAGAACACGGGCGCAGGCGGCGGTGGGGGCGGCATGCCCCCGAGCGGCGGCCCGGGCGGCGCCCGGAGCGGAGCGCCCACGGGCGCCCCGCCCAGCGACGCCCCGTCGGCCTCGTCGTCCTCCTGAGCGGTACGGCGATGACGAGCCGTGAGGACGAGGCGCTGGCCCGGGCCGCCGTGGCCGCCCTGACCGGACAGCTGGCCCTGGCATCCAAGCCCGGGCTCCCCGACCCGCGCGACCTCACCGCCCGCGCGACCCGCCGGGACCACCGCGGCATGCGCTGGTCGGCCAAGGAGCTCACGCCCGGCCTCGCGGCGATGGCCGCGGCCGCCCGCCGGACCGGCGAGCCCACGTCCCGGCTCCGGGCGGAGCTCGGCGCGATCGGACGGTCCACCGAGCACTCGGTGGGCCTCGCCGGCGGCGGTCACCGGGGTGCCCTGTGGGCGCTCGGACTGCTGGTCGCGGCGGCCGCGCTCGACCCCCGCGCGCCGGGCCGCGACGTCGCCGCGACCGCCAAGCGCATCGCCGCCCACCCCGACCGCGCCGCCCCGCGCCGCCCGTCCCGTGGATCGACGGTGTCGGCGAAGTACGGCGCCGCCGGCGCCCGCGGCGAGGCCCGCGCCGGATTCCCCCATGTACGCCGAGCACTGGGCGCCCTCACGGCAGCCCGCTCGGCCGGCGCGACGGAGGCCCAGGCCCGCCTGGACGCCCTCCTCACCGTCATGTCCACCCTCCAGGACACCGAACTCCTCCACACCGCAGGCCCCATGGGCCTCCGGCACGTCCAGGCAGGCGCCCAGGGAGTCCTGGAGGCAGGCGGCACGGCGACCCCGGAGGGAATGGCGGCACTGACAGCCTTGGACATCGATCTCCGCGAGCGAGGTTGGAGTCCGAGGGGCAGTGCGGGATTGCTGGCGGGTGCGTTGTTCCTGGACACACTGCCGGTGCTGATGAAGGCGGGCTGACTGCGGCGCCGTCAGGGGCGCGGGGAACTGCGCGACCAGCCACACACGACCCGCCTGCGCGACCAGCCACACACGACCCGCCTGCGCGACCAGCCACACACGACCCGCCCACGAAAACGGCCGGGCACCCTCCCCAGGTACCCGGCCGTCCGTCACACCCCTCAGCTCTTCAACGAGGCCATCCAAGCCTCCACCTCATCGGACCGACGAGGCAGCCCGGCCGACAGATTCCGGTTGCCGTCCGCCGTCACGAGAATGTCGTCCTCGATCCGCACCCCGACCCCTCGGTACTCCTCCGGCACCGTCAGATCATCGGCCTGGAAGTACAACCCCGGCTCCACCGTCAGCACCATCCCGGGCTCCAACGTCCCGTCCACATACGACTCCACCCGCGCCGCGGCACAGTCGTGCACGTCCATCCCGAGCATGTGCCCGGTGCCGTGCAGCGTCCACCGGCGCTGCAGCCCCAGCTCCAGCACCCGCTCCACCGGCCCCTCGACCAGTCCCCACTCCACGAGCCGCTCCGCCAGCACCCGCTGCGCGGCGTCGTGGAAGTCCCGGAACTTCCCGCCCGGCTGCACCGCCGCGATCCCGGCCTCCTGGGCGTCGTACACGGCGTCGTAGATCTTCCGCTGGATCTCGCTGAAGCGGCCGTTGATCGGCAGCGTGCGCGTGACGTCGGCGGTGTAGTACGTGTGGGTCTCGACGCCCGCGTCGAGCAGCAGCAGGTCGCCCGAGCGCACCGGCCCGTCGTTGCGCACCCAGTGCAGCGTGCAGGCGTGCGGTCCGGCGGCGCAGATGGAGCCGTAGCCGATGTCGTTGCCCTCCACGCGCGCGCGGAGGAAGAACGTGCCCTCGATGTACCGCTCGGAGGTCGCCTCGGCCTTGTCGAGGACCTTCACCACGTCCTCGAAGCCCCGCACGGTCGAGTCGACGGCCTTCTGCAGCTCACCGATCTCGAACTCGTCCTTGACCAGCCGCGCCTCGGACAGGAAGACCCGCAGCTCCTCGTCCCGCTCGGCTGTGACCTTGTCGGTCAGGGCCGCCTCGATACCGGCGTCGTGACCGCGCACGACCCGCACCGGCCCCGTCGCCTCGCGCAGCTGGTCCGCCAGCTCGCGCACGTCGGAGGCGGGGATGCCGTACAGCTTCTCGGCCTCGGTGAGGGAGTGCCGGCGGCCGACCCACAGCTCGCCCTGGCCGGAGAGCCAGAACTCGCCGTTCTCGCGGTTGGAGCGCGGCAGGAGGTAGATCGTCGCCGAGTGACCGTCCGCGGTCGGCTCCAGCACCAGGACCCCGTCCTCAGTCTGGTTGCCGGTGAGGTACGCGTACTCCACGGACGCACGGAAGGGGTAGTCCGTGTCGTTGGAGCGGACCTTCAGGTTGCCCGCGGGGATCACCAGGCGCTCACCCGGGAAGCGCGCGGAGAGCGCGGCACGGCGGGCGGCGGTCTCGGCGGCCTGGGCGATCGGCTCCAGGTCGCGCAGCTCGGTGTCGGCCCAGCCGGACTTCATGTTCTCGGCGAGCTCGTCGGACACGCCCGGGTACAAGCCGTTCTTGCGCTGCTTGATCGGCTCTTCGATCTCGTCCGGGGTCTCCGGGGTGAGCTCGTCCGCCACGGTCATCCTCCTCGATACGGCACTGGACCTCCCCCATCGTACGGTCGTACGGAAGGGGAGCGAGGGCGGAATGACCTGGTACGCCCGCGTGCGGTTACTCGAAGCGCGCCGCCAGCACCACGACGTCCTCCGCGCCGTCCGTCGCGTCCAGCCCGTCCGGCAGCACCGTCCGCAGGACGTGGTCGGCGACGGCGTCCGGGTCGCGGCGCAGCGCCTTCGGCGTGCCGGAGGCCGCCGCGTGCAGCCGGGCGAAGGCGCGGTCGACGGTGTCGCCGGTACGGTGCAGCAGCCCGTCCGTGTAGAGCAGAACCGTCTCTCCGGCCTCCGCCTCGAACTCCACGCTCGGTGCCTCCCAGCACGCGAGCATCCCCAGGGGCGCGGACACGGTGGTCTCCACGAACTCCGTACGGCGCTCGCCGATCACCAGCGGGGGGCTGTGCCCGGCACCGGCGAGGGTGATCTTGCGCAGGGCGGGCTCGCAGTAGGCGAACAGGGCGGTGGCGGAGCGGGCGGGCTCGGTGAGTCGGAGCAGCAGCTCCAGGTCCGACAGGACGGCGACCGGGTCCTCGCCCTCCATCACGGCGTACGCGCGCAGGGACGCCCGCAGCCGTCCCATCGCGGCGACCGCGCTGGGCCCGGCCCCGGTGACCGACCCGACCGTCAGGCCGAGCGCGGCGTCGGGCAGGGGCAGCGCGTCGTACCAGTCGCCGCCGCCGCGCGGGCCGGTGCGGTGCCGGGCGGCGAGCTGGACCCCGGCGACCCGGGGCAGCCGGGAGGGGAGCAACTCCTCGGCCATCGTCGCCATGGACGCGCGCGTGCGCTCGACCTCCACGAGCCGGGCGAGGTGTTCCCCGGCGTAGCGGGCGTACAGGCCGACGAGGTGGCGGCGGCGCTCGTCCGGCTCGGCGGGCTCGTCGTACAGCCACACGGCGGCGCCCAGGCGGCCGGCGGACTCGGTGGACAGGGGGAGCGTGTAGCTCGCGGCGTAGCCGAGGCGGGCGGCGACCTCGCGGTGGCGGGGGTCGAGGCCGTCCTCGCCGAACAGGTCGGGCTGCGCGATTCCGGCCTCTGCGCCCGGGAGCCCGTCGAGGATCCGGCCGTAGGACATGGCGCTGCGCGGCACGGTCTCGATGTGGCCGAGATCGGCTCTGGCGAGGCCGAGGCCGATGGTGCGGTCCGGTCCCAGTCCGTCGGCCGGTTCCAGTACGACGAGACCGCGCTGGGCGCCCACGAGGGTCGCACCGGCGCGCAGCAGTTCCTGGAGGGCGTCGGTCAGTCGGCCCGTACGGGCCAGGCGCTCGGTGAGTTCGTGCAGCGTCGTGAGGTCGGAGACCCAGCCGGCGAGGCGGTCCTGGATGAGGGCTCCGGGGCCGGGGGTGACCTGAGGGGCGGTTGGGACTGCGTGCGCGGGCGCGCCAGTGTGTGCGGGCGGGGGAACCGTTGAATCGATTCCGGCCACTTTCGGCGCGTGAGGGACGGTCATGGCTTCCGGCTTTCTGGCCGGTGCGTATTGCTCAAAAGCATCGCAAACCCCCATGTGATTCTGCGCCGCTAGCAGTGTCTCCACATGTACACGCACTCGTGAGGGGATGTCCAGCATTGTCCTGCCGGGATTCCTGGTGTCCATGGGGTTCGAGATGCTTTCTATTGGGGACCCGTGAACCTCTTGCGGAAAGGTAAAGTTGGCTTAAAACTGACTCGGGTAACGGGTGATTGCGGTCGACTGGCCTTGCTCCACGGAGCGTCACAGCGGTCGTGTTGGGTACGTACTCGGTAAGGACCAGGGGTCGTCGGGAGCCACCCGGAACCCGGTGACCGACCCGGGCGTCTTAGCCACCGACGACCGTGCCCCATCCTCCCGCGGCGGAGGCGGAGAGAAATACGCGGTTCGGCAAAACGCCAGACTTCGCCACCCCGCGCCACGCCCATGCTTTTGATGAACGCGGTATGGACGCGGACGAAGCCAGTGCTCGGCCCATAGGGGATCCCCCTGTCGTGGACAGGGGTGTGATGCGCCAACAGGTACGCCCAGTGAAGTGATCGACACATGGTGTGATGTGGCCCTCGGTGTTGCCAGCGGTGCAACGGAAAGGAACGAGCGCTCATGCGCGAGATCCTCGGAAAGCGACGCAGGCTCCTGTCCCAGCAAAGTGACGGGAGGCCTGAGTTGATCAGCGCGGCCCTGAACTTCGCGACGGAATGGCAGTGGCCCGTACTCCCGGGCGTGGCGCCGGACCCGCAGGGCCGGGCCCGCTGCGGATGTCCCGACCCCGAGTGCACGGTGCCCGGTGCCCACCCCTTCGACCCCGGCCTCCTCGCGGCCACCACCGACGCGCGCATGGTCCGCTGGTGGTGGACCAACCGGCCCGCGGCGCCGATCATCCTCGCCACCGGAGGCGCCGCGCCGTGCGCGGTCAGCCTGCCGGCCCTCGCGGCCTCCCGGGCCCTCGGCGCCCTCGACCGCGAGGGCATGCGCCTCGGCCCGGTGATCGCCTCGCCGACGCGCTGGGCGCTGCTGGTACGGCCGTACTCCATGGAGCAGTTGGGCGAGTTGCTCTACGCCAAGGACTTCGTGCCCGGCTCCCTGCGCTTCCACGGCGAGGGCGGCTATGTCGCGCTGCCGCCCTCCGAGACGGGCCACGGCGAGATCCGCTGGGAGCGCGCGCCGCTGCCCGGCTCCGCCTCCCCCTGGGTGCCCGACGTGGAGGCCGTGGTGGACGCCGTGGTCGATGCCCTCACTCGTACGGGTGTGAGCGCACCCGAGTTGTAGGGGTGTCGGGCGCGCGCGGAGGGGGCACCCGGTTTGGCTCGTTATCTTCCGCTGTATGAACCTTCGTCTGCTCGCCCTCGGGGGCATCGCGGCGTGCGCGGTGGCGCTGCCGCTGGCCGTGGCGTCGGCGGGACCCGTGGGCGACGAAGGGCGCGCGGTCGTCGGTGAGCGGCCGGTGGGCGCGGAGGCCGACCGGAAGACTGCCGAAAACGCCGCCGAGGCCGAAGTCGATGCCGACGCCGAGGCCACGGTTGAGGGCCCCGGGGAAGACGCCGCCGAGCGCACCGCCGACCATCCTCCCGCCCGGCGCGACAGGGACGGGGATGGGCGCAGGAACGAGGACGCCAAGGCCTCCCCCGCCGACCCCGGCCGTTCCCCCCTCCCGCTCGGCCTGGGCCTGGCCACCGCCGCCCGTTGTGGCCCCGAACTCACTTCCCCGGTCGGCATCGAGGCGCAGACCTGTGTGCTGGCCCAGGGCGAGGACACCTGGGCGCGCACCTACTTCCGCAACGCGACCGGCAACGATCTGCACTCCATGCTGAGCCTCATGGGTCCCGGTGGGCGCACCGTCCAGATGCGGTGCCTCGTGAGCGCCGAGGACGAGCCGGACCTGTGCGAGACGCCCCGGGAACGCACCCGCGGGCGCCTGGACGCCTATACGGCCGTAGCGGAGTTCGCCGGGGCTTCCGCGCGGGAGGGGCAGGGGCCGCTGCTGCTGCGGTCGGGGAGCAACTCCGAGGCTTATACGGGTAGTTGACGTGCGGCGGCGGTGGGTGAACGGAGCCGCGCATGGAAAGACCCGGTTGCTGGCGACGGGGGATGCACCAGCAACCGGGCTACTGGAACGGTAACAAGAGATCTGCTCTACGCAAATTCGATCTCTTGTTTCCGTCGGCTATTCGGACACCGTCGTGTCGCCCCATCTCGTGCCGACTCGGCTGGTGCGAGGGGGAGTTGTGAGAGGAGTCACCCATTCCGCGCGTGCCGTTCGTGCTGACCGACCAGTCAGCACGAACGGGTTGCCGCGGTAAGCCTCAGCTGAGCGTGACCTGGCGGTTGGTCAGGCCACCGCGGGCGCGGCGCTCCTCGGGGGTGAGCGGTGCGTCCGAGGCCAGGGCGGTGGCGAGGCGCTCGGCGAACTCCGCGGCGGGCTTCTCCACGTCGTCCGCGCCCACCCCGCTCGGCAGGTCCCAGACCGGCACGGTGAGGCCGTGCGCACGGAAGGACCCCACGAGCCGGGTGCCCTCGCCGAGGCTGGAGCCGCCAGCCGCGTGCAGCCGCGCCAGAGCGTCCAGAAGCTGCTCCTCCGGGTGGGGCATGACCCAGCGCAGGTGGTTCTTCTCCGGCGTCTCGCACCAGTACGCGGCGTCCACACCGGTCAGCTTCACGGTCGGGATGGCCGCGGCGTTGGCCCGTTCCAGGGAGGCGGTCACCTCCGGCGTGGCGTTCTCCGGGTCCGGGACCCAGAACTCGAAGCCGCTGTGCACAACTGGCTCGAAGGCGCCTTCGGGGGCGAGCAGGTCCTGCAGCCGCGGGCTCTCGGCGGGGGCGCGGCGGCTCTGGACCGGGGTGCCCGGCTCGGCGGCCAGCGCGCGCTGGAGTGTGTCGGCGAGGTCGCGGCTGATGTCGCCCGACGACGTGTCGTTCTGCAGACCGAGCAGCACCGAGCCGTCGTCGCGGCGCAGGGCGGGCCAGGCCATCGGCAGCACCGTGGCGAGCGTGACCGACGGGACGCCCTCGGGGAGCCCGTCCTTCAGGGGCAGCTCGACCGTGGCGGCAGGCACCAGCTCGCGCAGAGCCACCCAGTCGCACTCGCCGGGCAGCCCCTCGAACGGACGGTGCACCAGCTCGGTCACCGCGTGGGCGGCCGCGCGTCCGTGGCAGGCCTTGTAGCGGCGGCCGCTGCCGCAGGGGCAGGGTTCGCGAGCGCCGACGACCGGGATCTCCACCGCATCGTTGAGCTGCGGCCGCTTGGCCTTCGTCTGGGGTCGCTTCTTGGCCATCGTGGCTGTCTCCCGGTTACGGCTCGTCTGTACGGGCGCGAGCCTAGTCGCTCGTACGGGAAGCCACGGGGACCTGTGGACAACGTGCCGAGTCGTCCGGAACGCGGCGGTTCGGCAGGGGGCAGTGCATCTCGGGTCGGTCCAGGTCCGAGTTGGTCCGACTCGGGTCGGTCCGGCTCGGATCGGTCCAGGTCCGGGTCGGTCCGGCTTGGGTCGGTCCAGGTCCGGGTCCGGGGCGGTCAGCTCGGGTCAGTCCAGGTCTTCGAACGCGTCTACGAAGTTCAGTTCCGGGATGGAAGCCACCGACGGAGCCGTGACGCGCGCGGCGAAGTCGGCTCGTCGGCAGCCGGCGTCCGGATCGTGCACGTCCTCGTGGACGACGACCCACACCGTGACCTCGCCGCGGGCGTCGTCGCGTACGCCCCAGTCGTCGGCCAGCGCCGTGATGATGTTCAGCCCGCGGCCGCCGTGCGCGGTGACCGACGGGGTGGCCGGAGCCGGGCGGGTCGGCCCGCCACCGTCCGTCACCTCGACGACGAGACGTCCGCCCGGATCCACGCGCCACGCGGCCAGGACGTCGCCGTCCCCGGACAGGGCGTCACCCAACGGCCGCCCGTGTTTGCAGGCGTTGCTCAAAAGTTCGGAAAGGATCAGTACGGCATCGTCGATGACCGACTCCGACACGCCACCACTGCGCAACTGATCGCGCATACGGTGTCTCGCCTTCCCCACGCCCGCAGGGCCATGGGGTACGGCCATGCTCGACGACGTGGGCACCTCCTGTGCCACCACCAACGCCACCCCCGAGACCTCCTTCGCCCCACGCCACGGTGTGGATGCCCCATTGGCCTGTACCGGAAACCGGCCAATCCATGTCCGATGACGCATTCGCAACGATCGAATACGAACCGAACGCGCCGGAGCACTCCCTGTAGCCGTGTGGCTGGATTTCTGCGGTTTGGCCAGCATCAGAGGGTGCTGGAGGCCGACCCGCCGGGTCAAGGGTGTTCACAGGTCTTTACGAGGTTCGTGGGACTTGTGGGGTCTGAGTGGTTTGTGCGCTCAGCCCGCCAGCTGGCGCAACACCGCGCGCGGGCGGTTGGTGATGAGGGCGTCGACGCCCAGGTCCGCGCAGAGATCGACGTCGTCGGGCTCGTTCACGGTCCACACGTGCACCTGGTGACCGGCCCGCTTCCACCGCTCGACGTACGCGGGGTGGTTGCGTACGAGCCGGATCGAAGGACCGGCGATCCGCACCCCCGCGGGCAGTCGCCCGTCACGCAGTCGGGGCGAGACGAACTGCATCAGGTAGACCGTCGGCAGGGTCGGCGAGGCGGCCCGCACCCGGTGCAGGGAACGCGCCGAGAAGCTCATCACGCGCACCGGCGACTCGGCGGCGGACACCGGAGTGTCGAGCCCGAACCGCTTCAGGAGCAGCAGCAACCGCTCCTCGACCTGCCCCGCCCAGCGTGTCGGGTGCTTCGTCTCGATGGCCAGTTCCACCCGTCGTCCGGCGTCCGCGACGAGTTCCAGCAGCCGCTCCAGAGTGAGTACGGAGGTGTCCTCGCGGTCCTCCGGCCGGAACTCCCAGTCGGGCTCCTCGTCGCGCGTGCGCCAGGCCTCGCGCGCCTCCCCCGTCTTCCAGGAGCCGAAGTCCAGTGCGGCGAGGTCGGCTAGCTCCAGGGCGGAGACCGCCCCGCGGCCGTTGGACGTACGGTTGACGCGCCGGTCGTGCACGCAGACGAGATGGCCGTCCGCGGTCAGCCGAACGTCGCACTCGAGGGCGTCGGCACCGTCCTCGATCGCCTTCCGGTACGCGGCCAGGGTGTGCTCCGGGGCCTCCTCCGAGGCTCCGCGGTGGGCGACGACCTGAATGTGTTGCTGCCGTGCATGGGTCACCGCGTCATGGTGCCACCGGGTTGGGGTACGCGTCCGGCCGGAGGTGTGCTGATGCGCCAGGATGCGCCGCGGCGGAATCTGAGAACCGTCTGAGAACCGTCTGAGATGTTCCGGGGATGCGTCCAATGCGCCCTACATGTCCCATATAAGGAGTGGTCGTGGACCCACAGCCACCGCTTATGGTGCTCTGACGGCCCGTGGGAAAAGCTGACGGCATACAAAAGCACATGCACAGCTGCAGCGCGCCGGGTCGACGACGAGCGTGAACGAGCGTGACCGAGTGCGACCGAGGACAACAGCCGTGGATCGAGGAGAAGAGCTGTGAGCACCGAGAACGAGGGCAACCCGGTACCCCCGGCCCCGTCCGCACCCCCCGTGCCGGTGGCATCTCCCGCGGTTTCCCCACAGGCAGCCGCGCACGAGGGCGGCGCGCCGACGCCCCCGCCCCCGAGCGCCCACGGCGGACCGGCGAGCGCTGCTCCAGCGAGCGCGCAGGGCGGACCGGAGCCGGCGCACCCCGGGCACCCGCCGACGTACCCGACGGCCTCGAACGGCACGCAGGGCCCCGAGGGCGGTCACCAGCCCACTGGCCACCAGCCCACGGGTCACCAGCCCGCCGGGCCTGACGCCGGTTGGCCGCCCCCGCCGCCCGCCACCCCGTCCTACGCCGACGGCGGCGGCGCCGGTACGGGATGGGACGGGTTGGCCGGCGGCGGCGCCGGTGGTGCGGGCGGCGGATGGGGCGCCGCGTACCAGCAGCAGCCCGCCCCCGCACCGAAGAAGGGGCGCGGCGGACTGATCGCCGGCCTCCTGGTGGCCGCGCTGGTCGCGGGCGGCCTGGGCGGCGGCCTCGGCTACACGCTGGCCAAGAACGAGGACGACACCGGCTCCACCACCGTCTCCGCCTCCACCAGCGGCGGCTCCGTCAAGCGTGACGCGGGCACCGTCGCGGGTGTGGCGGGCAAGGCGCTGCCGAGCACCGTCACCATCGAGGCGGAGTCCAACAGCGGCGAGGGCGGCACCGGCACCGGGTTCGTCTTCGACGCCGAGGGGCACATCGTCACCAACAACCACGTGGTGGCCGAGGCGGTCGACGGCGGCAAGCTGTCCGCCACCTTCCCCAACGGCAAGAAGTACGACGCCGAGGTGGTCGGCCACGCGCAGGGCTACGACGTGGCGGTCATCAAGCTCAAGAACGCCCCGTCGGACCTGAAGCCGCTCACGCTGGGCAACTCCGACCAGGTGGCCGTCGGCGACTCCACGATCGCCATCGGCGCCCCCTTCGGTCTGTCCAACACGGTGACCACCGGCATCATCAGCGCCAAGGACCGCCCGGTGGCCTCCAGCGACGGCTCCGGCAGCCAGGCGTCCTACATGAGCGCCCTCCAGACCGACGCGTCGATCAACCCGGGCAACTCCGGCGGCCCGCTGCTCGACGCCCAGGGCAACGTCATCGGCATCAACTCCGCGATCCAGTCCACCGGCAGCGGCGGTATGGGCGGCACCGGCCAGTCCGGCTCGATCGGCCTGGGCTTCGCCATCCCGATCAACCAGGCCAAGTACGTCGCCCAGCAGCTGATCAAGACCGGCAAGCCGGTCTACGCCAAGATCGGCGCGTCCGTCTCCCTGGAGGACTCCAGTGGCGGCGCGAAGATCACCGACCAGGGCTCCGGCGGCTCCTCGCCGGTCGAGTCCGGCGGCCCCGCGGACAAGGCGGGCCTCAAGCCCGGCGACGTCATCACCAAGCTCGACGACCACGTCATCGACAGCGGCCCCACCCTGATCGGCGAGATCTGGACCCACCAGCCCGGCGACAAGGTCACCATCACCTACGAACGCGGCGGAAAGACCCACACGGCCGAGGTCACCCTGGCCTCCCGGGTCGGCGACAACTGACCCACACCTTCTCGCCCCGGGCCTCCCGGCCCCACCGCGACCACGCCGAAGGCCGGCACCCTCTCCGGGTGCCGGCCTTCGGCGTGCTCCACGTCGGTCAGACGACCAGTTCCTGTTCCTGTTCCTGTGCCTGTGCCTTCGCCGAGGCTTCGGTCTGCTCCTGCGGCTTGCGGTCCCGCATCACCAGCGTGGCCAGGATCGCCGCCGCGAGGACGCCGATCGCGCTGACGGTGAAGGTGGTCGTCATCGAGTCGGTGAAGGCCTCGCGGGCGGCTCGGACGAGGTCGGTGTCCTGACCGGCCACCGCCAGGGCGCCGCCGATGGACTGGCGGGCGGCCTCGGGGGCGTCGGCGGGCATCTCCGCGGCGAAGCCGCTGGTCAGCAGGGAACCGAGGATCGCGATACCGAGGGCGGTGCCGGCCTGCTGGATGGTGTCGTTGAGGGCCGAGCCGACGCCCGCCTTGTCCGCGGGGATGGTGCCCATCAGCGCGCCCACCGCGGCCGGCATCGCCAGACCCGCGCCGAGGCCGAGCAGACCGAGCGAGATCGCCGGGACGGTGAAGCCGGAGTCGGCGTCGACCGTGGTCAGCAGGGCGAAGCAGGCGACCATCACCAGCATGCCGGACAGGATCACGAACCGGTTGCCGATCTTCCCGGCCAGCTTCACACCCATGCCGTTGCCGATCAGGGCGGCGATGGCGAGGGGCAGGAAGGCGAGGCCCGCCTTGACGGGGGAGTAGCCGAGGACGAACTGCAGGTACTGGGTGAGGACCAGCAGCAGACCGCCGTTGCCGATCTGGACCAGCGCCAGCGAGAGCGAACCGCCGCTGAAGTTGCGGTGCTTGAAGAGGACCAGCGGGACCATGGGCGCCTTCGTGACGTTCTCCCACACCACGAACCCGGCCAGGGCGACCACGGCGACGGCCAGCGTGAGGGTCGAGCGGCCGCCGAACGCGCCGTGCTGCGGGATCTCGATGATCCACCAGACCAGCGCGGTCATGCCGACCGCGGAGAGCACGGCACCCAGCGGGTCGGGCTTCTGCCAGGGCGCCTTGGACTCCGGCATCAGGACCACACCGGCGACGATGGCGAGCACGACCACGGGGACGTTGAGGAAGAAGATCGAGTGCCAGGAGAAGTGGTCGATCAGGACACCGCCCAGGACCGGGCTGCCGACCAGCCCCAGCATCGACACCGAACCCCAGGCCGCCATCGCCTTGCCGCGCTCCTCCTCGTCGAAGACGGTGATGAGGATCGAGAGGGTGGACGGCATGATCAGCGCCCCGCCGACGCCCATCGCGGTACGGACGGCGATCACCTCGCCGGGGTTGGTGCAGAGCGTCGCGGCCAGTGAGGCCGCCCCGAAGAGCACCAGCCCGATCAGCATCACCCGCCGACGGCCGAAGCGGTCGCCGAGGCTGCCCGAGGTGAGCAGGAGACCCGCGAAGACCAGGATGTAGGAGTCGAGGATCCACTGCGTGTCCTGGGCGCTCGCGCCGAGGTCCTCGGTCATCGAGGGCACCGCGACGGTCAGCGCCATGCTGTCGATCGTCAGGACCACCGTGCTCAGGCACAGCACGACGAGGATCCACCAGCGACGCGGATTGCGTCCGTCCCTGCTGCTTTCGGTGCGGGCTTCCATCGGTTCCCCTGCTTCCTTCCGGCCTGCGAACACGGTCCTCGCTGCGAACAGTGTTCCGTTGCCGCGAACGCTGTTCCCTTCGTTGCGAACACTGTACGCAGACCGGAACGCTGTGCGCAACCCTTGAACGCCGTGCGCCGATCCGGCGGGGTCAACAGATCAACCGCGCTTCTGGGAACCCCGCGCCGGCCGTGCGGCGAGCACTGCGCACAGGGCCGCGAGGGGGAGTTCCGCGGCCGCGGCCATCGCGACGGCGGTGGCCAGCTCCGGGCCGGGGGCGGCGGTGGCGAGGTCGATGCAGGCATCGGCGAGGAGGAGCACCGCCGCGGCGGCCGCGGGCGCACGGTGACGGGCATCGCCGCGCAACAAGCGGCTGCCGGCGGTGAGCAGCGCGACGGCCTCCAGGGCGTCGAGGGCGACCCAGGCGGCGGCCTCGGCGGGCGGCAGGGTGCCGGCGAGGTAGCCGAGCCAGGGCAGCAGGGCGAGACCCGCACCCGTGAGTAACCGGCCCTGCCAGAGGCGGGCGCGGCCGAGGCGAACGGAGCCGCGGGCAGCGCCAGTGGGGCAACAGCCATTGGCGACGGAGGAGTTGAAGGCAAGGAGGGCCACGTCGGAGGTCTCTTCCGGTGTCAGGAACCCGGCCGTCGGGCTCGTGATCAACCCTCCGGTCTCCGTCGGCCGGAGTCAGTAACACCGCTGTCCGTCCAGGGGTGGCACTGGCTACACCCCAGTTACGGACAGCAGTTGCATGTCGGGCCACGGCGCCCGACACCTACGGTTGGGTCATGAAGATCCCGCCCCGGCTGCGGCGAGCGCTCACCCGTCTGACCCGCGACACAGCCTTCCTTGCTCTGGGGGCGCCGCTCCACCTCCTCATGGGATCCCTGGTGTTCATGATCTTCGGCCTCGTCTGGGAGATCGCCGCTGGGCGGGACAGCACCGCACCGGTGATCCTGGGGTTCGCGCTGGTGCTGACGGCGTTCTCCGTACCGGCGCTGACCGCGGCCCAGCGCTGGCGTTTCCGCCAGTTGCTCGGGATCGACATACCCCGCCCGGGGTGGCGACGACCGTGGCGCCAGTTCGGTTACCACTGCCTGGCCGGGGCGTTGTTCGGCGGACTGGAAGTGCTGGTGGTGGGGCTGCTGGTGGCCGGAGTGGCCGCGGCACTGACCTCGGCGTGGGTCTACGCCCTGCCCTGGCAGTGGCGGATGGAGCACCTCGGCTACACCACGCAGGCGGCGTACGTCTCCGTGGCGGGACTGGTCGTGCTGGCCGCCGTCCCGGGCCTGGCCGCCGCCCTCGTACGCCTGGAGTGCCACATGGTGCCCGCCCTGCTCGGCCGCAGCAGGGAGGAGGACCTGGCGCGGCGGGTCGAGGACCTCACCGAGAGCCGGGCCGGAGCGGTGGACGCCGCGGACGCGGAACGGCGGCGTATCGAACGGGATCTGCACGACGGCGCGCAGCAGCGGCTGGTGTCGCTGGCGCTGAATCTGGGTCTGGCCAAGGCCACGCTGACGGATCTGCCGCCGGAGGCGCGGGAGGTGATCGACACGGCGCACCGGGAGGCGAAGGAGGCGATCGAGGAGCTGAGCGCTCTGGTGCGTGGGCTGCACCCGGCCGTCCTGGACGAACTCGGGCTGGACGCGGCACTGTCGGGGCTCGCGGCCCGCGCCCCGCTGCCCATACGGCTGAGGGTGGATCTACCGCGACGACCAATGCCGGCGGTGGAGGCGGTCGCGTACTTCGTGGTCTCCGAGGCGCTGACGAATATCGCCAAGCACGCACGGGAGGCGACCCGGGCGGATGTGACCGTCACCCTGCTGGGCGAGATACTGCGAGTGGTGATCGCCGACGACGGTCTGGGCGGGGCCGATCCGTCCAAGGGGAGCGGCCTTACGGGGCTTGCCCAGCGCGTGCGGTCGGTGGACGGAACATTCCGAATGAGCAGCCCTGTGGGGGGACCGACCATGATGAGCGTGGAGCTGCCGTGCCCGAGCTGAGGCGTGCCGTGATCGCCGAGGACTCCGTGTTGCTGCGGATCGGGTTGGTCAAGGTGGTGGAGATGGCCGGCTTCGCGGTGGCGGCCGATGTGGGCGACGCACAGGGACTGCTGGCCGCGGTCGAGGAGCACCGGCCCGACCTGGCGGTGGTGGACGTCCGGATGCCGCCCGGCTTCACGGACGAGGGGGTGCGTGCCGCGCTGTCGATCCGACAGACCCGGCCGTCGACCGCCGTACTGCTGCTCTCCCAGTACGTCGAGGAGCGCTACGCCGCCGACCTGCTCGCCGCCAACACCAGCGGGGTGGGCTATCTGCTCAAGCAACGGGTCGCGGACGTCGAGGAGTTCGTCGAGGCGCTGCGGCGGGTGGCGGACGGCGGTACCGCACTCGACCCGCAGGTCGTCGCCCAGCTGTTGGTACGGCGGCAGAGTGATCCGCTGGAACGGCTGACGGCCCGCGAACGGGATGTGCTCGCCCTGATGGCCGAGGGCCGCTCCAACGCGGGTATCGCCGCCCAGCTCGTGGTCAGCGAGAGCGCGGTCGCCAAACACATCAACAACATCCTCGCCAAACTCGACCTCCCCAAGGCCGACGCCGACCACCGCCGGGTACTGGCCGTGCTGCGCTTCCTGGGGGTGGGTGCCTGAAGCGGCCCTGGCGATCACCTGCCGGAAGCGGTGAAGTGGACCAGGCCCCAGCCCGGCGAGCGATCCCGGTACGCTTCACCCGTTCCGTCCCAGGTGGGTCGGGGCGTAGGTGGGTTGCCCGAGCGGCCTGAGGGAACGGTCTTGAAAACGTGAGGACGCGGAAGCGTCCCCGTGGGCTCGGATCCCGCCGCCTTCGCAGGTCATGGACGTGCAGGCCAGAAGGGGCGCCCCTTGCTGAGGGGCGCCCCTTCTCCATGCCATGGACCGGATCGGTCGGCATCAGCGGCTCGATTCGGTTACATGGCATCAGTGATCGACAATCGGACAGGTAACCCGATCGACTGACCAGCCATCAAGGCTGTGAACTCAGTGCCAATCGGACCACTTGTTCTCGTCGTGGCTGTGCTTGTCGTGGCCGTGTTCGTCAGACTTCTTGCCGTCGTCGTGGCCGTGTTCGTCGGACTTCTTGCCGTCGTCGTGGCCGTGTTCGTCGGACTTCTTACCACCGTCGTGGCCGTGCTCATCGGGCTTGTTGCCGTCGTCGTGGCCGTGCTCGTGGTCGCCGTGATCACCAGGCTTCGTGGGGGTCGCGGTGCCGGTCGGAGTGGCGGTGCCGGTCGGGGTCGCGGTGCCGGTCGGGGTCGCGGTGCCGGTCGGAGTGGCGGTGCCGGTCGGAGTGGCGGTGCCGGTCGGAGTGGCGGTGCCGGTCGGAGTGGCGGTGCCGGTCGGGGTCGCGGTGCCGGTCGGGGTCGCGGTGCCGGTCGGAGTGGCGGTGCCGGTCGGAGTGGCGGTG
>NZ_JBWKCC010000013.1:215893-218243 GCF_056436655.1 Streptomyces sp. NPDC043427
GCCGGTCGGGGTCGCGGTGCCGGTCGGAGTGGCGGTGCCGGTCGGGGTCGCGGTGCCGGTCGGAGTGGCCGTGCCGGTCGGAGTGGTCCCGCACTCACCCTGGAAGATCGTGTTGGAGTCCAGCGTCACGGCGCCGTTGCGGGCCAGCAGCCGGCCGTTGACGGTCGTATTCGTGGTGGCAGTGATCGAGGTCAAGGCCAGGACGTTGCCCACGAACGTGGAGCCGGTACCGAGAGTGGCCGAACTGCCGATCTGCCAGTACACGTTGCACGGGTTGGCGCCATTGGTGAAAAGCACCTTGCTGGCGGATGCCGTCGTCAGCGTCGAACCGACCTGGAACACCCAGACGGCATTGGGGTTGCCCTGGCCGTTCAGGGTGAGGGTGCCGGTGATCTGGGCGCTGACGGGCACCTTGTAGACGCCCGGAGTCAGCGTCTGGCCACCGAGCTCGACGGGATCTCCGGTGTACGTGACGTCCGCTGCCTGCCCGGCGGCCTGGTTGTACGCCGTGGTCAGATCGTTCTGAGCCTGGAGAGCGACGGCGTCAGCAGCGTGGATGGTGCCGGGCGGCAGCACTGCGCCGGGCGGGAACCCCACGACCGCCGTACCCGGACTCACTCCGACGCTACGCTCGACGGTCGTCGGGCCGGTGTTGGTGACTGTCGAACCAGCCAGTACTCCGAAATCTGCTGCCGTACCCAGAGGTACAGCTGTGGCAACAGCACTTGCGCGTGTCGGTGACATCGCAAGTACGGCAGCGGCGATCACCGCGGTTACTACCGCCGCGATCCAAAGCGACAAGGTGCGCCGTGATGCACCAGGGACATTCAGCGTCATCGGGGGGCCAACTCCTGTGAGTGAGTGGTGCCTATTGGCGGTCTTACGGCGGCATATTATTCTAGGAAGGGATCGATTTGCGGTTAAGACTCGAGAGCCTTCGCTGGAATTGACCAACCAATCGCGCCGATGCATAAAAGTGCTTAATGGGCCGGATGGCGCCGACTGGTTTACTCCGAACGGGCGCCAGGACGGGTTGTCACGGGGCAAGCTTCAAGATTCCGCGTTCCGTGAAGAGGGCCTAGCGGCTGCTCGCACTTACTTGGTGGGCGAGAACTTGAGTGCTTGGGGGTGGTGCACTCTCACGTGCGACCGCCCGGAAATGGTGGCTCGGCGTCCAGATGGCGGAGCCGTTTTCGCAGCCGTCGGGCGCGGCATCCCGGAAGACTCCAGCTGATTCATGGCAAACCCTCGAATCACACGGGCAGTGCATCCTGGCCCACGGGTGGTCCTCAGGGCCGGTGGACGTGACCGTGGGGCACCGGACAACGCAACTCGCTTCGCAGGCTATGTTCAGGCCGGCTGGTCAGAAGGTGATCCGGGCAGGTTCACCGGCGTTCATTGCTGTGGTGCCCCCGACGAAGTCGAGGGCACCGACCTGTCATTCCTGGTTCAGAAGCTTGACGCTGACGTTTTCCAGGACGTTGGCGTTGTCCAGGACGTTGGCGTTGTCCAGGACGTTAGCGTTGTTCAGGACGCTAGCGTTGTCCGCTTTAACGGGAACCAGACCGAGGAGTTTATCGTCGGCGATTGCCGGGGAGCTGAAGGCGGCGACAAGGGTCGCGGATCCGATCAGCACGCTAGCGATTCGACGCATTTCTGTCTCCTTGACGTAGGTGGACGCCGATTGACTCGACGAAGGCTTGGCAGTCTCATGCTTCCCCTGTCGAGGCAGATCCTTGTGATTATCACTCGAATGCTCCGAGCGACATCGTGTGACCGTGACGACCGAAGGGAGGAGGGGCCATGCCTGGTGGGCCAGGACCGCATGCCTTCTCATGACCGATGCAAATAGAGCTACGGATCAGAAGGTGATGAGGGGCGTGGGAACGGGGGCCATTCGGAAGCCCGGAGCCACGGCTGCGTCACTCAGACGGCGTCCCTCTCGCTGGTGCGGGAGGGACGCCTGGGAGAGGTCCACCAACGGAGAAGGTTTGGTGCATCCTCGTACTGTTTTCCACCGGGTCGGGTCGACTACGCCGGTCGCCGTTCGATGAGCCTCGAATGGAGGAGCACTGGCACCGGACGTTGAGAACAGAACCTGACGCCTTATGGCCGCGCTGCTTGGCAGCAGCCGGCCGCACCGGCGCACCACTCAGGACGCCGCCCCACTCACTGCCGGCGGAGCACTCCCAGGTCAGCCTTGACCTCGGTGCTGTGCCCTGCCCGATTCCACGGTTCGGAAGGTTGCAGGGCTTAGACGTCATCTCATTTGGTGAGTCTGCGGTAGCAGATCAGGGTGCAGGCGATGCTGGTGAAGGCGAGGAAGTGGTCGGCCTTGCGTTCGTAGCGG